>CAJOLE010000087.1 GCA_905235325.1 uncultured Prevotella sp.
TCGTTTATACGATTTGAAGACTTTACATAGCTACTTTCTTTCGGTTGTTTCACCATACTTTTTTGAACTTTTGGTGTCAACCTTTTTTAAAATAAGACAGGATGCCAAGCCACGGGACAACACGCCGCGCCGTTTCTTGTCAGGTGTAGGTTCAGGTTCACAGACGGCGCAGGGCCGCGCTCACGATGGCCGTCACGTCGGTGATGTCAACCACGCCGTCGTCATTCATGTCGGCGGCGGCCTTGATGAAGCCGGCCGGTTTCAAGCCGAGAAGATAGTTGACGGTCAGCGTGACGTCGGCAGCGTCCACGTCGCCGTCACCGTCGGCGTCGCCCTTCACGATAGCCGATGCCGGCACCAGACGGTAGATCTGGGGTGCCTTGCCGTAGCCGGTTGAGTAGCAGGAGAAGATAGGCGAGCCGTTGTTCGGATTATAGCGCACCGTGTTGCGCGTGTACTCGCCCTGGAAGGTGATAGTGGCATCGCCGTCGCTGATGCTGACGGTTGCCAGGGCATTGGCATCAGCCGCCTTGGTCGTCTTCAGACAGTTGGCCGTGTTGCTGGCCGCATAGAGATAGCCGTTGCCGACGTTGAAGAGGAAGTTGCTGCCCTCCTTTTCGAGCGTGATGACCTGGGCAGCTTTGCCGGGGGTGAGCGTGCCGTCGCAGTTGACCGTCACGTCGTCGGTGGCAACGCGGTTGATGGCGTTCTGCGTCGTGCTGAGCACTTGCCCCGTATCGCCGTCGATGCAGGCAATGAGAATCTTGTCGCCGGCCTTGAGGTTGCCGGCTTCAGTGGTCAGGACGTAGTAGCCTTCGTCGGTGTCTGTGCCGGGTGTCGTGCCGCTTCCGTCGTCTTGGTAGGTCACAGTCAGCTTCTGGATGCGGCGGTGGCCGGAGGAGCCGCTGACGGTGAACGTGACGGACGAGGCGCTGCCCGTCCAGGTGCCGTCGCTGTAGCTCCCGACGTCGGTGGTGATGGCGTTGGTACTTTCGCCCGTGCTGAACGCCAGTTCAATCTTGATGATGGTTTTCGTGGGCGAAGCAATGGTCATCGTGTTGCCGGCATAAAGGCGGATGGCCCGCCCGGTGTCGTAGTATGTTGGCACGTAGCGGCTATTACTGCCCTTGTTGAAGGCGACGGTGCAGGCCGAGCCACTGACGCTTGCCACTGTCTGCGCATTGTCATAGCCCTTGGTCGAGAAGTCGACGGTCTCGGCCGTGGTGGCCGGGGCGGGCGGTGCGACGGGGCTGCTGTAGTCGCCCAGGATGAGTTTCACGCCCGCCAGCGCGTCGATCTTGCCGTTGCCGAAGTGGGAGGCGTTGGTGCCCGTGGTGTAGCTGTCGCTGACGGCTGTCAGCTTCATGATGTTCTTCACGTCGTCCACGGTCAGGGGCTTGTTCACCTCCTGTGCCGCCTGCAGCCACAAGGCCACGATGCCTGCAGCCACGGGGGTTGCCATCGACGTGCCTGCCATCACGCCATACGGGTTGTTGGCGTCGTTGACCACCAGCATGCTCTTGAGAGAGTCAAAGTAGCTGTTGTCGCCCGACGTGTCGTAATGGTTCACGGCAGCCACCACCTGCGCGCCGGGAGCCGTAATCCACGGATAGGCCAGCCCCGTAGGGCTCAGGTCGGCAGTGGCATAGCTTGAGAAGTAGGCAATGTCGCCGAGGGAGCCCGAAGTGTAGGTATAGGTTCTGCCCTGTGAGTTTGTCACCTGATTCTTCGACACGTAGGCCCCGACGGAGATGGCATCGGGAATGGTGGCCTCGTCGCTGACGCACATGTCGTCGGTGCCTGCCGTCCAGGTATGCCCGGAGGTGGAGAGGTGGTCGGTGAAATAGCTCCTGTCGCCGGCCCACAAGTCTACGTCGGCACTGCCGGAGGCCGGGTACACTTCGATAGCCAGCGTATAGTCGCCTTCAGCCTCCATGCCGTCTTCGGAAACGACCGCCAGCTGGTATTTCCCGTTTTCCACATCAAAGTAGACAGCCAACGAGCCGCTGTAGTATGTAGCCAACTCACTGAAGGAGCGTGTGTCTTTGGCTACCGTCCATGACTTCTTGATGGTTCCGGCAGAATTGTCGAGCACGTAGAGTTTGCAGTTCAGCTTTCTGGCCGACATCGCCGAGGCAATCAGGTCGGCGTAATAGTTGCCGCCGTCGTTGTTGGTGCGGATGATGGTGCCGAGGGGGCTGCTGCTGACGGCACGCTTCCTGACGAAGAATCCACCGACCTCGTCGCCCGTCCTGCGGCCGGCAGCGTTCGCCGCGGCAAAGAGAATGACGCGGTTGGGGTGGTCTTTGCCGAAATACTTGCCAACGACTTCAGCCAGTTCGCCCGTGCCGTCGTGGGGGCCCGAGTAGTTGCCCCAACTGTTGCTCACCACGAGGGGCTTGCCTTGGCTGTCGGCGTAGGTCACGATGCGCTGCAATGCAGTGGCGATATAAACGTCATCCAGACCCTTGATACCGGCCAGGTAGAGGTCGGCCCCCGGTGCCATACCGCCGTAGGTAGCGTTGGCATGGTCGTCGGTGACGGTGACCGTCGAGCCGCTGACGACGACACTCGAGCCGCCGGCCGTCGAGGCGGTGTGCGTGCCGTGGTCTTCCTTGTTGTCGTCAGTGGTCGGCGGGTTAATCATCATGTCATCTTCGTCGAACACCTTCGCCTTACCGTCGTAGACGTAGGCCCGCTTGATGCGGCTGTTGCCGTTCTTGTCCTTGAAGGCGGTATGTCTGAAGTCGATGCCCGTGTCGATGATGCCGAGGATGACGCCACTGCCGTCGTACTTGCCGGTCACGCCACAGGCCAGTGCGTCGGGCGACACGGTGAGCAGGTCGGCGGCATTGGTGGCTTGCCGCGCCACGTCGGTCTGCGGTTGCGCCCGCCGTGCCACCTTGATGCGGGTGACGTTGTCGAGGGCGGCCAGTGCCTCCAACTGTCCGACCGGCACGCGGGCGGTGACGAAGTCAAGGCCGCCGAACGACTCCTCGACGTCGACGCCAAGGGCACTGACGGCACTGAGGTCGGCCGCGTCCTTCAGATGGATGAAGCACGGGACGTAGGCCACGTCGCCTACCGTGTCGGGACTGGCTATGAGGCGGCGCTGCTTCGGCCTCACCTTGCCGCCGGGCTGACGGCGCGGGCGTGAAGTTGGCGAAGCCGCCGACGGCTCGGCCTGCTCTTTCAGTCGGTTGAGAAACATCTGGGTGGTCATCGCGAACTTCTCGTTCGCCTCCTGACTCCACCCCGTCATGACCGAGGCCGCCAACAAAGCGCAGACAGCCAAGAGCCGCGCCGTAATACCGTTCTTCATCAGCTAAAGGATTTAAGGGCGACGTCACCTGACGCCGCCGCCACCGCCACCGCCGGAGAAGCCGCCACCGCCGCCGCCCCACGACGTGCGGCCACCCTTGCCTGAAGCCCTGGCCTCGCGGGCAGCCTTGTTGGCCACGGCACGGGCCGTACTGCTGTGCATGGTGGAGTAGATCATTGGGATGGTCATGTCGTCGGCCATGACCTTAGCCACCTTGTCCATGTTGAAGTATTCGGGGTTGATCTTCTTCATGTCGCGGATGACCTGGTCGGCAATGCCGAAGAGCGTGGCATAGATCATGTAGTCCTTCCACAGCCCGACCTCGCTGACGTGGCGCTCGTCGAGCAGGGTGAACTCCTGCAGGTACTTCTTCAGGCCGAACACCTTGCGGGCCTCCTCAATGTAGTTGGCGCTCTTGCCGGTTTTCGGCTTGAGGTGGAGCGTCGTGATGAACGAGTCGGTGATGGTCTGGTTGTGGTTGCTCTTCATGAACGACTTCAGCTCCCACGGCTCCAGGACGGTGTCGTCGCCGGCTGCCAGCTTGAAGATCTGGTGCATCTTGCGCACGAGCACAGGCTGCCGGTCCTGATCGTTGAGGTCGTGGATGACGAAGCTCTGCACCGTCTTGCCATTCTTGTTGGGCCGCGGCTCGATGGTGATGGCCCCCATGTTGACGAGCTTCAGGATGACGGCTGAGAGCAGGTTGTCGTAGTCGCTGCCGGAGTAGCGGTAGGCGTTCAGTACATTGTTGGCCTCCTGCAGGTTGCCGTTCAGCGGTATGTCGCGATACCACAGCAGGTCCTTGTCCACCTTGCTGCGGAAGCGCCTTGTGGTGTAAATCTTATATAAGAACGCACACAGGGGAGCCAAGACGAAGGACACCAGGAAGAAGAGTATATAGAAGATGTCTTCAGCCGAGAAGCCGCTGCCGCTGCCGCCGCTGTCGGCATAGTCGCTACCCTCGAAGGCCTCGTTCTGCTTCTCCTCGAAGGTGACGTTCTCCTGGATGGTGGGCTGGAACATACCCTTGTCGAAGCGCACCATGATGTAGAGTCCGCTGCCGCTCCCCATCGGCTCTGTGGTCTCGGCCACGATGCCGTCGTCGACGAAGTCGATGGTGCCCATGAAGCGGAAGCCCCAGATACCGCAGTTGTCGGCCGTCAGGTGGGTGCTGTCGTCGGCGGCCACGATGGTCAGCATGGCGTGCACGGGCTTGGGTGTCACGCCCTCGTCGAGGAAGACGTGGCGGATGGCGTCGGCATCGGGATAGCCGTGAACGAGGCTGGTGATGGTGTAGCTCGTCACGTAGGTGCGGTCGCCGCTCTCGCCGAGCCCCCAGCACAGCTCGTAGCCGTTGTCCTTGTAGACGATGCCGCACTTGCCTTCCTTCCACTCACGGCTACGGCTGACGTCCCACTCGCCGACGTCCTCGAAGGGCCAGCCGTTCTCGTCGCTGACCGTCAGGTCCAGAACCCGGCTGGCGCCCATGTTGCCCAGTCCGATGAAGCACTCTGTGCCCTCGGAGTCGATGCTCATCCGCCGCGTCTCGGTGATGCGCGCGTCGCCGTTGGGGCTCAGCACGACGCGTATGTTCAGATCATTCAAAGACGGGCTTGCAAACGTGCTGCCGCAGTACAGGCAAAGGGCAAGGGGCAGTAACCAGCCGCTGAAATTACTTCTTGAAAGCGTCATCAAGGTCGGGATATAGTTTCTTCTTTTCGTCGTCAACCTTCAGGTAGTCCTTCATGTCGAAGTGCAGCATAGAGGCCACGATGCTCGACGGCCACTGGCGCACCATGCGGTTCATCTTCGTGGCCGTGTCGTTGTAGACCATACGCGACATACGGACGTTCTCCTCGTACTCCTTCTGACCATCCTGAGCCTTGACATACAGTTCGCTGGCCTTCAGTTCGGGATAGCGCTCGAAGACCACGTTCAGGCGGCCCATCATCTGGCCCAGAAGGTCGGACTGCTGATTGATGGCTGCGGCCGACGTGCCGTTGGCGGGAATGGTGCCGCTGTTGCCGCTGCGGGCCTCGATGGTCTTGATGATGGTTTCCGACTCGTGCTCGGCATACTTGGCAGCCGTCTTGGCCAGGGCGACGACGGCGTCGAAACGAGAGTTCAGCTGAACCTCAATCTGACTCAAGGCGTTCTTACACAATTCATCCAAGTTGACCAGCGAGCGCTGCGTCGAGATGAAATAACCTCCGATAATCACCACAAGGGCGATAACAATGATTAGTGCTGTCATAATAGTAACTGTTTTTAATGTTTGAGGGGACAAAGATATGAAAAAAAAAACATATCCGCAAGTTTTAGGCAGGAAAAATTATTCACGTCTCAGGCCCCGTCATGGGCCGGAAGCCCGCAAATTTAACAAAATGTAACCCCAAAAGAAAAATAATCGGCGAAACGCTTGGAGGTTACTGATATTTTACCTATATTTGCAGCACCTAAGATAACAGAATGTTACAAGAAACCTTTTAAAGCCACTACACTATGGAAGTTGAGAAAATCATGGAAGGCTTGGAGCGCAAGCATCCAGGCGAAATGGAGTACCTGCAGGCGGTACGCGAAGTGCTGGAGTCTGTCAAGGATGTCTACAACCAGCATCCGGAGTTCGAGAAAGCGAAAATCGTTGAGCGCATCGTCGAGCCGGAGCGCATCATCACGTTCCGCGTGCCCTGGGTCGACGACAAGGGCGAGGTACAGGTGAACCTCGGCTATCGCGTACAGTTCAACTCCGCCATCGGCCCCTACAAGGGCGGACTGCGGTTTCACGCTTCGGTGAACCTCTCGATACTGAAGTTCCTCGGCTTCGAGCAGACCTTCAAGAACGCACTGACCACGCTGCCCATGGGCGGCGGCAAGGGCGGCAGCGACTTCTCGATCCGCGGCAAGAGCGACGCTGAGGTGATGCGGTTCTGCCAGGCATTCATGACCGAGCTCTACCGCCACATTGGTCCCGACGAGGACGTGCCCGCCGGCGACATCGGCGTCGGTGCGCGCGAGATTGGCTACCTCTACGGACAATATAAGAAGCTGACCCACCAGTTCCAGGGTGTGCTCACCGGCAAGGGGCGCGAGTGGGGAGGCTCCATCCTGCGCCCCGAGGCCACGGGCTACGGCGCACTCTACTTCGTCAACCAGATGCTGACAGAGCACGGGCTCGACATCAAGGGCAAGACGGTGGCTCTCTCTGGCTTCGGCAACGTGGCCTGGGGTGCCGCCAAGAAGGCGACGGAGCTGGGCGCGAAGGTCATCACCATCAGCGGCCCCGACGGCTACATCTACGACCCCGCCGGACTCGACGCCGAGAAGATTGACTACCTGCTGGAGCTGCGCGCCTCGGGCAACGACATCTGCCAGCCCTACGCCGACGAGTTCGAAGGGGCTACCTTCTTCGCCGACAAGAAGCCGTGGGAGCAGAAGGCTGACATCTACCTGCCCTGCGCTACGCAGAACGAGCTGAACGGCGACGACGCCGACCGGATACTGGCTCAGAAGCCGCTCTGCGTGGCCGAGGTGTCGAACATGGGCTGCACCGCCGAGGCTGCCGAGAAGTTCATCGCCGCCCGACTGCTGTTTGCCCCGGGCAAGGCCGTCAACGCCGGCGGCGTGGCCACCAGCGGACTGGAGATGAGCCAGAACTCCATGCGCCTCAGCTGGACGGCTGAGGAGGTGGACCAACGCCTGCACCAGATTATGGCGGGCATCCATGAGCAGTGCGTCAGGTACGGACGCGAGGACGGCTACGTGAACTACGTGAAAGGTGCCAACGTGGCCGGCTTCATGAAGGTGGCCAAGGCCATGCTGGCTCAAGGTATCGTTTAAAAGTGAGAAGTAAGAAGTGAGAAGTGAAAAGTTAACTACCGCAGGCTCGAACTGGCGTTTACGATTATCATTCGTTGTCATAATACTGCACATCTGTGCGGTAGCAAACGTTTCACTTCTCACGTCTCACTTCTCACGTCTTAACGCCCAAGGCGTTACGAACGGCAAGGCATCCTATTATGCCAAGTCGTGGACAGGGCGGCGCACGTCGAACGGCGAGCGGCTGCACCACGACTCCATGACCTGCGCCCACAAGACGCTGCCCTTCGGCACGCTGCTGAAGGTAACCAACCTGCTGAACGGCAAGCAAGTGGTGGTCCGCGTCACCGACCGCGGCCCTTACGTCAAAGGGCGCGTAGTCGACCTCTCCTGGGGAGCCGCCAAGGCCATCGGTATGCTGTCGCAGGGCATAGCCCCGGTGTCGGTGGAGCGCGTCAAGACATCGACGATTCCCTTCAAGCCTGAAGAGGACGACCCCGACGTGCCGCAGTTTGAGTTCGAACTGGCCGACATAGCGCCCGTCGGCATCACGCCCGTCTGGCAGCGCGAAGCTAAGATTGACCCGCTGAAGGTGGAGCGCTCGATGAGCCAAACTGCCAACGAGGCGGCCGAAGACCACACGAAAGCCGACAGCACCACGTCGGCGAAGAATAAAAAAGACAACGCCGAGCCCGACGAGCTCGACGAAATCAACCAAAAGCCCAGTGCCGCCAAGGCTTACCTCAAGCGGCAAGGGCAAACTGAGAAGCAGCACTAACGGCGGCGGGTGGTCACGGTGTGGCTGCGGGTCAGTCCCTGAAGCTCGCGCCCGTTCTGGAGGACGGAGACGCGAATGACTGCCTGGCCGTTGCGCAGGCCATTGTCGGCCTTCACCTGAGCAGTATAGCGGATGGTCTGCTTGGGCTGTATGCACTCCACCAGCACATTCTCTGAGATATGGATGTGGCGGTTGCCCGTCAACTCACAGACAGTGGGCTGTACGTTGTAGGCTGGCTGGTCGGTGGGATTGTAGATCTCGAACACCACGCGCGCCGACTCGCCACGCATCAGCGTTTGGTCGCGGTCGGCATCGAGGAAGTGTACGTCGCTCATCTCAAGACGAACCGGAGCCGACGACGGCACATAGCCCGTGGCCATGCCGTCGAGCATGATACGGTCGTCGCCACGACCAGAGGGGTCGAAGCCGCTGTCGTCGTAGCCTGCAGTCTGACGGCGGGAGGCATTGGCCTGGCGGTAACGGTCGTAACGCTCCATGGCCCTGCTCTCGGCCTTGTCGTCAGCCGCCTTGCCGATGGCTGCCCCGACAACGGCTCCGCCAGCCATGCCGACCAGCGTGCCGACATCGCTGCCGCGCCAGCCACCAGTGATGCCGCCGACAGCCGAGCCGATGATGGAACCGAACTGGGCACCCGTATAGGCACCCGTTGCCTCGTAAGAGCCGCAGCTGCTCATCAGGAGCACGCCGAGCAAAAATATCAATACCTTCTTCATCGTCTGTTCTGGTTATTTAAGTTTCACGGTGCAAAAATACAATTTATTTCGGAAACCGCCAAACGGATTTCCCCTAAACTGACGTAGGAAAATCCCTATTATCGCTCACGCCTGTAGGCCGGACATTCGTATAATTCGTGAAATTCGTAGTGTCTTACATATACAGAATTTTCGCTTTTTAGGGTGACAAGGGTGACACATCACTCCTAACTAACTGTCAGCCAAAACGTTCTACCCCGTGACACCCTCAAGAACAGGGTGACAAGGATGACACGAGGGTGACACGTTTTCGGTAAATTCTCGAGAGAATCAGGGAGTCAGGTGCCGCCTATCGGGCTGTCAGACGGCGGGTTCAGATTAAATTCTCTCGAGAATTTACGAAAAGTGTGTCACCCTCGTGTCACCCGTGTCACCCTCCCAAACAGGTTGCACGCCCAGTGTACATCGGCGTTGTGTCACCCTGACACC
>CAJOLE010000088.1 GCA_905235325.1 uncultured Prevotella sp.
GCAGGAGGGGGGCACCGTGGAGCGCATCTGCTGCCACAACGGCGATGTGTTGCAGCGGGGCGACACCATTCTCGTGCTTTCAAACCCGAAGGTGCTGGAGGAGATAGCTACCGAGCAGCAAAGCTACGACCTGCAGCAGATGCAGCACCGCCAGCAGTTGATAGAGATGCAGCAGAAGAGCATCACCCTTCGCAGCCAGGCCCTGCAGGCCAACTTCGAGCTGAACCAGATGGCACAGGCATACGAGCTGGCCGAGGAAGAGGCCCGGATGGGGGTCAGGAGCCAGGCACAGCTGAAGGTGGCACGCAACGAATACGACTACAACCGCCAGCACACGTTGCTCAACATCGAGAGTCTGCGCCAGGACTCCGTGCTGAACGTGATCGGACGTCAGCTCATCAGGCAACAGATGTCGATGGAAGCGCAGAAGCTGAACAACAGCAACCGCCGCCGCGATGCCCTCGTCATACTGGCTCCCACCGACGGACAGATCGGCAACCTCGGCGCCACCATCGGCGGACAGGTGTCGGCGGGTGAGCAGGTGGGCGAGATCGGCGTGCTGACAGACTACAAGTTGACGGCCCGTCTCAATGAATACTACATCGACCGCGTCTATACAGGACTGCCCGCCACGGCCGTGCTGAAAGGACAGCGGTATGCCTTCGAGGTCAGCCGTACCACGCCGCAGGTGCAGGAGCATAGCTTCGCCGTGGAGCTGAAGCCCACAGGCAGGGCCACCGACCTCCGCATCGGTCAGACCCTCCGGCTGCAAATAGAACTCGGCAAGCCCGAGCGCCGGCTCATCATCCCGCGAGGCAGCTTCTACGCACAGACAGGCGGACAGTGGATTATGCGAATGGACGAAAAGGCCACCGGTGCGCGTCGCGTTCCCATCAAGCTGGGGCGCCAGAATACGGAATACTATGAGGTGCTGGAGGGTCTGCATGTCGGCGACCGGGTCATCGTCAGCGGCTACGAAGCCTTCGGCGATGCTGAGGTCCTTCGATGAATCGGGGCCGGCTGGCGGGACGCCAATACTACGCCAATTCTTTTTTTCTGTTAAAAATTCGGGCCTGTTGTTGGTTATTCCAAATATTATTATTACCTTTGAGCGCTAATTTGGGTTATTGTGCCCTGTTGCCACCTAAGCAAGATAGAACAAAAATAATAATATAAATGCATTTCAAATGGAATTACGAACCACCAACATCCGACAGAACCGCGGCGGCTAAAGAGCTGGCAGAGAAGATTGGGATGAGCCCAATACTGGCCGACCTGCTCATTCAGCGCGGCATCAAGACGGAATCGGCGGCCAAACGTTTCTTCCGTCCAATGCTCAACGAACTGATTGACCCCTTCCTGATGAACGACATGGACGTGGCGGTCGACAGGCTGAACGACGCAATGGGCCGAAAAGAGCGTATCATGGTCTACGGCGACTACGACGTTGACGGATGTACGGCGGTAGCTTTGGTGTACAAGTTCCTGCAGCAGTTCTATTCCAACATGGAGTACTATATCCCCGACCGCTATGAGGAGGGGTACGGTATCAGCAAGAAAGGACTGGACATTGCGGCGGAACACAACGTGAAACTTATCATTGTGCTCGATTGCGGTATCAAGGCAATCGAGGAAATAAACTATGCCCGGTCGCTGGGCATAGACTTCATCATCTGCGACCATCACGTCCCGGATGAGGAACTGCCGCCGGCGGTGGCCATCCTCAACCCGAAGCGCGAGGACTCTACCTACCCCTTCAAGCACCTCTGCGGCTGCGGCGTGGGATTCAAGTTCATGCAGGCTTTTGCGAAGAACAACGGCATTCCCTTCTCCCGGCTGATACCGCTGCTGGAGTTCTGTGCCGTCTCCATAGCGGCCGACATCGTGTCGATCACGGGCGAGAACCGCATCCTGGCCTTCCACGGGCTGAAGCAGCTGAACCAGAATCCGTCGGTAGGTCTGAAGGCCATCATCGAGATTTGCGGACTGACGGGGCGCGAGCTGACGATGAGCGACATCGTGTTCAAGATAGGGCCGCGCATCAATGCCTCGGGGCGTATGCAGAACGGCACCGAGGCCGTCGACCTGCTGGTGGAGAAGGACTTCAATAAGGCTCTGGCCGAAGCCACCCACATCAACGAGTACAACGAGCAGCGCAAGGATGTTGACAAGCAGATGACCGAGGAGGCCAACCAGATTATCGAGAAATTAGAGAGCCAGAAGCACCATAACTCGATCGTGCTCTACGACGAGAACTGGAAGAAGGGCGTCGTCGGCATCGTGGCCTCGCGCATGACGGAGCTCTACTTCCGCCCGACGGTAGTGCTGACGCGCAGCGGCGACCTGGCCACCGGCTCGGCCCGCTCTGTGGCCGGCTACGACATCTACGATGCCGTGAAGTCGTGTCGCGACATCATCGAGAACTTCGGCGGACATACCTACGCCGTCGGCCTGTCGCTGCCCATCGAGAACATTCCCGAGTTCCGCCGACGCTTCCAGCAGTACGTCAACGAGCACATACTGCCCGAACAGACGGAGGCCACGCTCGACATCGAGGAGGAAGTGGACTTCAAGGACATCACCAAGAAGCTGCACAACGACCTGAAGAAGTTTGCGCCCCACGGCCCCGACAACCCCAAGCCGCTGTTCTGCACGCGCAACGTCTACGACTACGGCACATCAAAGGTCGTCGGCCGGCAGCAGGAGCATATCAAGCTGGAACTGGTGGACTCTAATTCGAGCAACGTGATGAATGGCATCGCCTTCGGCCAGAGCCAGGCTGCCCGCTACATCAAGTCGAAGCGCTCGTTCGACATCGTCTACACCATCGAGGAGAACATCTACAAGCGCAGCGAGGTGCAACTGCAGATTGAGGACATCAAGCCCAGTGAAGAGCTATAGGGAAATCCTGAAGCAGTACTGGGGCTACGACGACTTCCGCGGCATTCAGCGCGAGATCATCGAGAGCATCGGTACGGGGCACGACACGCTGGGACTGATGCCTACGGGCGGCGGCAAGTCGATTACCTTCCAAGTGCCGGCACTGGCCCAGGAGGGCGTCTGCATCGTCATCACACCGCTCATTGCCCTGATGAAGGACCAGGTGCAGAACCTGCGCCGACGGGGCATCCGCGCCGCCGCCATCTACAGCGGCATGAGCCACGACGACATACTGACCACGCTCGAGAACGCGGTGTTCGGAGCCGTGAAGATTCTCTATGTTTCGCCCGAGCGGCTGTCGTCAGACATCTTCCGCGCCAAGCTGCGCCACATGAAGGTATGCTTCATCACCGTCGACGAGGCCCACTGCATCTCACAATGGGGCTACGACTTCCGCCCCTCCTACCTCACGATAGCCGACATACGCCACGACCTGCCCGGCGTGCCCGTGCTGGCACTGACGGCCACGGCCACGCCCACCGTCATCGACGACATTCAGGACAGGCTCGCCTTTGCCGAAAAGCGCGTCTTCCGTATGTCGTTCGAGCGCAGCAACCTGGCCTACGTCGTCCGCAACGCCTCCGACAAGCGCGACGAGCTCCAGCATATATTAAATAATGTGGAGGGCGCAGCCATCGTCTACGTGCGCAGCCGCCGCCGCACAAAGGAAATTTCGGACCTGCTCAACGCCGCCGGCATCAGCGCCACCTTCTACCACGCCGGCCTCGACACCACCGACAAGGACGAGCGTCAGAAGGCATGGCAGCAGGACAAGATCCGCGTCATGGTGGCCACCAACGCCTTCGGCATGGGCATCGACAAGCCCGACGTCCGCGTGGTAGTACATATCGACTGCCCCGACTCCATCGAAGCCTACTTCCAGGAGGCGGGCCGCGCCGGGCGCGACGGCAACAAGTCATACGCCGTGCTGCTCTACAACGGGAGCGACAGGCGCAAGCTGCTGAAGCGCATCGCCGACACCTTCCCCGAGAAAGACTACATCAGGCAGGTCTACGACCATCTGGCCTACTACTACCAGGTAGCCACCGGCTCGGGCTACAACGCCACCTTCGAGTTCAACGTCGACGACTTCTGCCACAAGTTCCGCCACTTCCCCATTCAGGTACACTCGGCCCTGAAGATTCTCAACCGCGCAGGCTACATCGAGTACATTGAGGAGCAGGAGAACCAGGCCCGCGTCATGTTCTGCCTCACCCGCGACCAGCTCTACCGACTCAGTCAGGTGTCGGCCGACGAAGACCGCATCATCACAGCCCTGCTGCGCAACTACGGCGGACTGTTCGTCGACTACGGATTCATCGACGAGGCATTCATCGCCCACGAGACCGGTCTCACCAAGCCGCTGGTCTACATGACGCTCAAAGGACTGGCCCAGCGCAGCATCTTACGCTTCATTCCGCAGAAGCACACGCCATACATTCGCTACATGCAGCGCCGCGAAGACTCGGAGCACATCATGTTCCCGCCCGCCGTCTACGACGACCTGAAACAACGCTACATTGACCGCATCAATGCCATGCTTGACTACGTGCAGACCGACAACCAGTGCCGCAGCCGACAGCTGCTCCGCTACTTCGGCGAACAGAACGACCACGACTGCGGCCAGTGCGACGTCTGCCTCAGCTACAGTCAAGCCCTCACCAACGAGCAGAAACTCGAAGAAGCCCGGCAGCGCATTCTCGACCTGCTGGCCGACCGCCAGCCCCACCACGTCACCCAACTGCGCAGCATCCCCCTACCCTACGAGCAAATCGACGCCGCCTTGGAATATCTCATGCTCGAGGAGTTTCTCTATATGGACAGCGGCTACCTGACACGCGCCCGGTAGCCACAGCCGTCAAAACAAATTATCCGCAATAGCCCGAAGCTCTGGCTGATCTGCAAGATGATGATTCTCTCCACGGATTGACACCGAAAGGCACGGAGTAAAACCCGCCGCCTTTTCTTGCATATATAGTTGTCATTCGCAGGTTATTCGTATTCATCGTCGTCGAAGCGGCGCGAGGCTGCCTCAGCGGCATTGCCGTCCTGCTCGACAACCGAATTCATGAACCCCTGAGTACCGTCTTCATTCAAGAACTTCGTATTGCCGCTGCCTGCGCAGACAGAGAGAACCCATCGAGAAGCAAGACATATAACTCGGGGCTTCTGGTATGACTTGTTTCCCTTTTTCATTTTTTGCGCTTTCATATAGCTGATCAGAAGAACTTCTCTGTCTCAGGACTATGGCAATAGCTGGTGCCGTCGAAGCAGTGGGTACAGACCTTACACTTCGGCATACCAATGCTGTCGATCAAGTCTTCAAGCTTGGCAAACTTCAGCGTGGTAAGCCCCAGACGGCGGGCTATCTCCTGAACCATGCGGTGGTACTCAGGCGAGTCGGTCTGCGAGTACTTCTCGAGGTTCTTCTTGTCGTCGCCCTCAAAGTCGCGGATGATGCGGCGCGTTATCAGTTCCAGGTCGCTCTTCGAGGCAGTAAAGCCGATGAACGGGCAACCATAGACCAGCGGCGGACAGCTGATGCGGCAGTGGACCTCACTGGCGCCGTACTCAAAGAAAGTACGGACATTGTCGCGCAGCTGGGTGCCGCGGACAATGGAGTCGTCGCAGAACACCACACGACGGTCCTTCAGCAGCGCGCCGTTGGGAATGAGTTTCATCTTGGCCACAAGGTCGCGGCGGCTCTGGTTGCCAGGCGTAAAGGAGCGCGGCCACGTCGGCGTGTACTTCAGCACGGCACGCTCGTAGGGGACGCCCTTTCCCTCGGCATAGCCCAAGGCCATACCGACGCCGGAGTCGGGTACGCCACAGACGCAGTCCACCTCCGTATCGTCCTTCTCGCCAAGCTTGCGACCGTTGTCCTCGCGCACTTTCTCGACGTTGATGCCCTCGTAGCTGCTGGCGGGGAAACCGTAATAGACCCAGAGGAAGGAGCAGATCTGCTCATGGTCAAAGGCGGGCTGCAACACTTCAATGCCATCACACTTCAGGCGGACAATCTCGCCCGGCCCGAGGTCGCGCACCACTTTATAGTCGAGATTCGGGAAACTGCACGTCTCGCTGCTCACGGCGTAGGCCTTGACGACGTCTTCTGTGCCGATAGGCGTCAGACTGTGAAGCTCCTTGTGGCCGATGACAATTGGCGTGCGTCCCAGGAAGTCGCGGGCGGCAATGACGCCGTCCTCGGTCAGTATCAGCATCGAGCAGGAACCGTCTATCTTGCGGTAGACGTTGTTGATGCCTTCTACGAAGGAGTTGCCCATATTGATGAGCAGTGCCACAAGCTCCGTCTGGTTGATGTTGTTGGCCGACATCTCGCTGAAGTGCATACGCTGCGCTAACAGCTCTTCGGCAATCTCACGTTGGTTGTTAATCTTGGCCACGGTGACTACAGCATAGCGGCCAAGGTGGGAGTTGACGATGATGGGCTGCGGGTCGGTGTCGCTGATGACACCCAGTCCCTGATGCCCGTGAAACGAGTCCAGTTCATCCTCGAAGCGCGAGCGGAAGTAGTCGCGCTCAAGCGAGTGAATGCTGCGATTGAATCCCAGCTCAGGGTCGAACGTTACGAGACCGGCACGCTTCGTGCCTAAATGAGAATTGTAGTCTGTGCCGTAGAACAGGTCGTTCACGCACTCTTTGTTGGCGATACAGCCGAAGAAACCACCCATACCTTATATATATTATTCTTTACGTTTGTCTATAAACTTCCAGTCACTGTATTGGCTGCGGGGGAAGACGAAGATGTTGTCGTTGATGCCCCCTGACTTGAATTTGCTGATTTTCACCGTCGTCCAGATAATAGCAACCTTGATGCGCAGCCGAACGGGCTCATAGCCCTTCTTCGTCACCCAGGCCTTGACAACCTTGATCGAGCCCTTGGCCTGCTTCCTCTGCTTCAGCGTCAGCAGAAACATTCCCTCGTCCTCGCTGATGCTGTAGTCGAAGTCGTCGGGATTGAACTTGAACTTACCGCTATACTTGTCTTTCTTGTCGGAGTTGGCATCGTGAATCTGCACCTCCTTCTTCTTACGGAAAGCCATGTAGGCCGTCACGCCGTCGTTCCAGGTGTTCACCTTCTCGTCGATGAACTTCTGCTTCTTCCCTTTATACCAGATGGTGCCGCTCGTCTTATAGACACCTACGATGTTCACGTCGTAGTGGAGCGTAGCGCCCTGTTCGCCGAACACCTGGTTGTAAGCCTCGTTGAATATGCGGCGGGCCTGTTTCTCATTAGCCGTCTGCTGGGCACTGGCAAGTGCCGTCTGCAGGGCTAATAGCATCAGTAAAACAATCTTTCTTCCCATAAGCGCGTGCAAAGGTACAAAAAAGAAGTGAGAAGCGAGAAGCGAGAAGTGAAAAGTTGCTTCTACACTACAATTATTAACACTCATTGACGTCCTCTCTCTGAGCACTTTTCCCCTAAAATTACATAAGATTTAGCACTTTTTCATTATGAAGAGGTGGCAATGCGGATATTTTTGACTACCTTTGCAAGCATAAACAAGCAAAAGTAATAGACCATGAAAGAAAAGCTATTATCGGTATTGATGGGTCTGCTGACAAGCTCGACAGTTGTTGCACAGGATGTAAATAGTTTTAAGGAACTTAGCGATTCGGCTTATAAGGGCGATGCTGTGTACATGACATATAACAAGTATCAGAAGGATGCCGTTCTCTTTATGGATATGGTGGCTGATACCCACCCCTATTATATTAAGGCTGAACGCAGAGCAGCATGGCTGGAACAAAAACCGACACTCATAGAACAATGCCAGAGCGTGAAGTCTGACGAGGACTTTGCTGATGCTCTCATCAACGTTCTGGGGCCACTGCATGACAAGCATACGGACGTGACAACAGTGAGACGCTTGCAGGAACAGAGAACGGCAGCGCGGCAAGATGCTCTGGCATTAGGTGCCGGTGACATTGACAGAGAGCACATCATGCGCCCTCATGCCTCTAATTATGACTATCAGTTGTTTCCCGACCAGAGTATCTGCTATTTGCAATTCAACAAATGCACCGACGCTGCCAACTTTCCTTTTCCGAATTTCCTCAACCAGATGTTTGGTGAGATGGAAGCGGGAAACATCAGAACGCTCGTCGTGGACGTCCAGTATAACAATGGCGGCAGCAGTCGTCTCTGCGACCAACTCTTTATGTATTTGTTTCCACTCGGAAAAACGAGGTTCTTCACCCAGTATCTCCGTTTCTCCGACCTAATGGCAGCATATAATCCAAGGATAGCGGAACAAAAGAATAACTGGGAGCGAGACGGACACAAGGACGAGCTCTACCAGATGCCCGAACCAAAAATCCCAGACGGCTTCCAGCAGCCAAGACTATACGAGGGCCAAGTGGTGTTTGTCATGGGAAAAAGAACCTTCAGCAGTGCTGGTATGCTTCTCACCAATGCACGCGACCACCATGTGGGTACGATTATCGGCTCCAACTCTACCTTTTCACCATCCCATTACGGCGAGGTCCTGCCTTTCCGCTTACCTAACACCAATCTTTTGGGTAGTATCCCGTGCAAGTATTTCGCCCGACCAGATGCAGCAACTGCCGATGAACCCATTCTGCGCCCCGACGTTGAGATAGATCTCGACAACAAGGATGCGGCTTGGAGATATATCATAGAGCAGTATGGCGCTAAAATCGAACTGTGATGCAGGCTGGCTGTGGGAGATGCTCTATGGCACGCTGAAAGAGAGCCTGACGGGCAGACCGTTCCTGACGATTACCGACGTGCCGTTATCTGCGAGGGCATGAAGTCGTAAGAATTGTGCGACCTACCGAATCCTGGAGAATGGTATTTCGGGTTAGATTAACGCAAAAACACGCCAACTTTACTAATCAACAATAATTTCTGTTAAATACACGCTAAATTGCTTGGCTAAATCCAAAGAAAAGACTATCTTTGCACCAAAATCAATAGAAAATATTGTTCATACAAACTAAAAGTAGTTGAATGATGGAGAAACTTACAAGCAAAGAAGAGGAAGTAATGGAGCTGATTTGGCAACTTAACCAGTGTGCGCCAAAGGATGTCGCATCGCTCTATCCCGAACCGCAACCCAGCGCAAACGCTATTGCGCAGGTGTTTCAGGCATTAGAGAAGAAAGGCTATCTGACGCACGAACCTAAGGGTCGCGGCTTTGTCTATCGGCCTATCGTGGACAAGCAGGCATACGGGCGAGGCCGGTTGTCGAGCGTTATCAATCGTTTCTTCAGTGACTCGTACATGAGTGTCGTGTCGGCCCTGATGCAGGAGGAAAAGGTAACCGAGGCAGATTTGCTGCAATATCTTGCCGACTTGAAACGTAAGGAGGGTTGACGCATGGCTACATTCTTTGTCTATGCCATCCGTTGGGCGGTCACGCTCACATTGCTCTACTCGGTCTACAGGCTCCTGCTCCGGCGCGAAACGTTCCACCGGCTGAACCGTGCCGTTCTGCTGGCAATCCTTGTTGCGAGTCCGCTGCTGCCGCTCATGCCGCTGC
>CAJOLE010000089.1 GCA_905235325.1 uncultured Prevotella sp.
GCCTTCCACGGTCAGCGCGCTGCCTGCCGTCCAGGTCTTTCCGGCGAACCCGGCGCTCAGCTCGCCAGGCTCCATCATGACGTCGTCGCCCTGATTCAGACCGCCCTTGTCGAGCTTGTAGATGATGGACCCGCTGATGTTCACGCCGCCAAGTTCAATGCCGTTGACCGTCAGGGGCACGTTGACCGTCTTGTCGCCAATGGTGGCGGTGACGGTGCCGCTGATGGTGCCGGCTGCTGTAACGGATACTTTGGCATAGACAGTCTTGATGAGTGTGCCGTTGGTGTAGTTGGCGGTGAGCGTTGTCTGCCAGTTCTGTTTGTCGGTAGAAAGCAGAATGCCCTCCGAGGCCGTAACCGCAATTGCTCCCTTGGCGGGCTCCAAGCCTAAGCCGGTGAGCGTCAGTTCCTTCGTGGCCGACTGCCCGACGTAGACGGGCGGCGGCAGGTGTAATCGCCAGGTCGGCAGGCACCACGATGTCGTCGGCCAGGATGCCCTGCTCCTTCATCAGCTGTGCGCAGAGTCGGGCAGCCGTGAGGGCTCCCGTCAGGTTGTAGTGGGTGTTGTCGGTCTCAGCCCCTTTGTCAAACAGGGCGGCGTAGCACTTGTCGTAGGTGCCGTAGCTCTCGTAGAGATTCTTGGTGGCCGTCGTCATGTCGATGAAGGCGATGCCCTCCTCGCTGGCCAACTGCTTCATGTGGTAGCCGTAGTCCATCGTGTGGTCGTCGGCAGCCACCTTCTGGCCCGTCTTGTACTCGCCGTTTACCAGTGCGTCGTACTTGTCGCCCAGGTCGTGGCGGCCAGAGCGGTTAATCGTACTGCCACTGAAGTAGCATCGGCAGACGGCCGACACCAGGACGGGTGTGGCACCCTTGGCCTTCACCTCGTCGACGATCTGCTTCAGGCACGCTTTGTACGTCGTCGAGGGCGTGGTGCCGCGGCCGTCGTTCTTCACTGCGGCCGCGTTGGCGGCATCGCCCTTGGCTGTGTAGTACTGCTGCAGCTCCAGATTGTCGATGCCGTTGTACTTCTCGTCGTTGTGGGCGAACTGTATGAGCACGTAGTCGCCCGCGGCCACGCTGTTCTTGGCATTCTGCCACAGCTCGTTGTAGCCGCCGCGGCTGTCGCGCCCGCCCCTGGCGTAGTTCACCGCGGTCCAGCCGTTGGTGAGGAAGTTTCCGAAGTACATGCCCCATCCGCGTGTGTTGGTGGCATTCTCGTCGTAGTGAGCCATGGTTGAGTCGCCCAGCGTGTGTACTTTCTTGGCATTCGTGGTCATGCAAATGCCGAAAATCGTGGCCAAGAGCCATGGCCAAGTCTTAAGTTTTCTCATATCAGTAGTTATTAAATTAGTTTCACCTGCAAAGTTATTGTTTTTTGCACACTTAGCGAAATAAAAGAAGTTAAAGGGAGTTAAAGCCCATTGGTTTTGCCGCGAATTTGTTATTTTTGCAGGCGAAATGGATAGAAAGCAAATAACATTCGATACGTTCGTGCGCGGATTCATCGGCGTGGTGGTGGCGGTGGGCATCGTCATGCTGCTGGGCAGGCTCAGCGGCGTGCTGGTGCCGTTCTTCTTAGCCTGGCTGCTGGCCTACCTGCTGTTCCCGATGGTGAAGTTCTTCCAGTACCGCTGCCGGCTGAAGTTCCGCATCGCGGCCATCCTGCTGTCGTTCGTCGTGGCGGGCAGCGTGCTGGCCGGCGTGTTCTGGCTGATGATTCCTCCGATGGTCGAGGAGGGCGGGCGCGTGACGCAGCTCATCCTGCACTACGTTCAGACCGACGAGACGATGAGCAACATACCGCGGATGATACAGCAGTACATCCACGACAACATCGACATCAACCAGCTGAAGAAGCTCGTGACGCAGGACGGCTTCATCTCGACCGTTAAGTCGGCCATCCCCAAGGTGTGGTCGGTCATCTCGCAGAGCTTCAGCATCGTGTCGAGCGTCTTCTCGCTGACGATGGTGGGCCTCTACACGCTATTCATCCTCTTAGACTATGAGGAGATTTCCAAGGGTTGGTCACAGCTGCTGCCCCGTCGCTACCGCCCGTTTGCGAAGCACCTGGTGGCCGACGTCGAGGAGGGCATGAACAAGTACTTCCGCGGTCAGGCGCTGGTGGCGTTCTGCGTGGGCGTGCTGTTCTCCGTCGGTTTCCTCATCATCGACTTCCCCCTGGCCGTCGCCCTCGGAATGTTTATCGGCCTGCTTAACATGGTGCCTTATCTCCAGCTCCTTGGCCTCGTCCCGACCGTCATCCTGGCCATCGTCAAGGCCGCCGACACGGGCCAGAACTTCTGGCTCATCATGCTCCTGGCCTTGGCGGTCTACGCCGTGGTGCAGATTATCCAGGACACCATCCTCGTGCCGAAAATCATGGGTCACGTCACGGGGCTGAACTCGGCCATCATCCTGCTGTCGCTCAGCATCTGGGGCTCGCTGCTCGGCATCCTCGGCATGATCATCGCCCTGCCGTTGACCACGCTGCTCATCAGCTACTACCAGAGGTACATCATCAAGCAGGCGGAGAAGCCTGGGCGGGCGGCCGTCCGGGGCGGGAGCCGGTGAGGGCGGAGCGGCGGCTGCTTTTGGCGGAGGCGGGGGGGTGACGACGGTGTCGTCACTCACGAGAGAAGGGGCGGCGGTGTTGTCACTCACGAGAGAAGGGGGGAACGGCGGTAGTTGGAGGAAACGGAACCGACACCTGAAACGACACCTTCTTTCCAAAACCCGGCGGTTTTTGGGTAAAACCCGGCGGGTTTTGGGCAAAAACCACCGCTTTTTGCGCAGCAGAGGCTGACTCACGGGAGGATGCCGACGCTCCTACGCGCGCGCACGTATTGTGAAGCGAATAAGGAAACTGAACCTACACTTCCTACACTTCCTACACCGGAATGGGGCGGAGTACGGGTGTAGGAAGTGTAGGAAGTGTAGGATAAAAAGTGGAAATGACAATCACACACGCGCGCGCGAGTCACTTTTCTATTTGTCTCATCTCTTGACCTTGTAGATGCGGAACGACATGGCGGGCACGTCGTCGAGCAGCAGGGGGGCCTTCTTGCCGCTGTCGAGCTTCAGGCTGCCGGTCTGGGGCACGATCTTCTCAGGCTCGTCGAGCGTGTTCTCGTCGTCCATCGAGCCGCCGTGGCTCAGGGTGATGGTCGCGGCCGTGCGCTCGCCCTTGATGCCTGTGAACTGTATGCTGACGGGCTGGGCCTGCTTCGACGTGTTGACCACCTTGACGATGACCTCGTCAGTGAGCTTCTCGTAGACCGCCGAGGCGAAGAGCCCGTCCTGGCCGTCCTGTCCGGCTACGGGCTTGCCCTGCATGGTGAGGTTGAGCACGTTGCTGCCCTTGTTCATGGCAAAGAGCTGCTGGACGTAGTAGCTGACCGTCTTGAACGAGCGCAGGTTGTCGTACCAGATGGCATCGGGACGCCACTGCCAGCCCTCGACGTGGGCGAAGAGCGGGGCGTAGGTGGCCATGTTGACGATGTCGGCATTGCGCTCGATGCCCGTCATGTGGGCGGCCTCGTAGAGCGACGTCTCGAAGTGGTTCCACTTCTTGCCTGCCCCGTGGCAGGCATACTCGCCTGCAAAGACGCGCGGCCCCTTGCGGTCATACGTGTCGTAGCGCAGTCCGTGGCTGAGGAACCACTTCTCGTTGCGGTAGTAGTGCTCGTCGTAGAGGTCGACCTTCAGCTCCTTCATGCGGGGCTGCAGCAGGTCGAAGTCCCAGCCTTCGGAGTTGGGTCCGGTGGTGCCTATGAGCTTCAGCGCGGGGTACTTCTTGCGCAGGGCGTCTGAGAACTTCCTCAGGCGCTCGGTGAACACCGGGCCGTAGCCGCCGTGGCGCTCGTCGTAGTCCCACTGCTCGTTGCCCACGCCGAGATACTTCAGGTTGAAGGGCTCGGGGTGGCCCATGTCGGCGCGCACCTTGCCCCACTTCGTGGTCGGGTCGCCATTGGCGAACTCCACGAGGTCGAGGGCATCCTGGATGTAGTCGTCGAGCTGGTCGACGGGCACGTGGACGCCGGGCTTCGTCGGGTCGGGGTTCTGGAACTGGCACGCCAGTCCGCACGAGATGACGGGCAGCGGCTCGCAGCCGAAGTCCTCGCAGAGCAGGAAGAACTCAAAGAATCCGAGGCCGTAGGACTGGTAGTAGTCGGGGAAGTAGCGCTGTGTGAAGGTGTAGTGCCAGCGGTTCTCGTTGAGCGGGCGGTTCTCGACGGGGCCGACGGAGTTCTTCCACTGGTAGCGGGTGGCGAGGTCGGTGCCCTCGACGATGCAGCCGCCTGGGAATCGGAACACGCCGGGCTTCATGTCGGCGAGGGCCTGTGCCAGGTCTGGGCGCATACCGTTCTCGCGGCCCTTCCACGTGCTGACGGGGAACAGGCTGACGTGCTCGACGTCGGTGGTCGCCTTGGCGTCGCCCCACAGGCGGAGGTGGGCCTTGGCCTGGGTGCGGCGGGGCTTCAGCACGGCGGTGTATTTCTTCCACTCCTTGCCGCTGACGTCGATGCCGGCGTTGGCGAGCTTCTGGTCGTCGCTCATCGTGGCGTTGTCGACGATGTCGACATACAGCCTGGCCTTGCCGCCGTCGGGCACGCGGGCCCAGACCGTGAATCGGTACGCCTCGCCGCCCTTCACGCCCATGCCGAAGAAGCCTCGGTTCTCGATCATCGTGTGCTTGTCGCGATGGCCCGCCGGCGCCAGACGCACGTAGTGGGGGTTGCGCTCGAAGGGTCCGTCGTCCTTCAGCGTCACCCGCCCCGAGATGTCCCAGCCTGCAAAGTGGTTGGGAAACTCGAACGAGCGGTTCATCACCAGCTCGGCATAGAGGCCGCCGTCGGCGGCATAGTTGATGTCCTCGAAGAAGATGCCGTACATCGTCGGCTGCACGGGCGCGCCGAGCTTCTTGGTGTTGACATCCATCATGTGGCTCTGTGCCGAGACACTGAGCGCCGCCGACAGGGCTGCGGCGCAGGTAAATAGTCTTAGTCTCATAGTCAGTATGTTTTAGCAGTTAATAATTTGTCATAGGTTCCATAGCCACTTGATGTT
This sequence comes from uncultured Prevotella sp., assembly GCA_905235325.1. Classification (GTDB taxonomy): domain Bacteria; phylum Bacteroidota; class Bacteroidia; order Bacteroidales; family Bacteroidaceae; genus Prevotella. The sequence continues at coordinate 5,070 of CAJOLE010000089.1, forward strand.
CTCGACGCTGGTGTTCTCGACGTCCTCCTCGATGACGTCGGGCAGGTTGCAGAAGAAGTCGATGCCCGTGCGCCGCTCCAGCTCGCGGACGTTGATGACGTAGTTGCCGAGCGGGTCGTTCTTGTGGTCTTCATTCAGGTGCTCTACCCAGAAGGCCAGGGCCTTGTAGCCGGTTGCCGACTTGCGGAGCAGGGCCATGAAGAAGTATTTGGGCACGTTGAGCCCGTTTCTGAGCTTCATGAGGATGGGGTCCTTGACTCCGCCGACGCTGCTGACTTCGTCGATGGTGCCGCCCTTGCAGACGTAGAGCGTGTCTTCAGCCTTCGAGCCGGTGCTGATCCAGGCGCGCAGCTTCTTCTCCATCTCCTCCCATATGCCGGCGTTGAAGGCATTGTACTGGGGCTGCATGTTGGTCAGGTAGAACGTCTGGATGTTGGCGTCTCGGCTGTAGAGCCGGTCGGCCGACGGGCAGATGTGGCCGTGGTCGAAGCCGCTGCCCCAGTAGGGGTCGGAGTCGAAGTAGCTGCCGGCGGGCAGGTCGGGGTCGAAGGGATACTGGTTGGTGTCGGAGTAGTAGCGGCTTACATTCGGCACGCGGTTGCCGGCGTACATCTGGTAGCACGACCAGCGCTGCGACCGCTTGTCGCAGTCCCACTCCACGCTGTAGTTGATGCCATAGGCATCGTTGGTGGTGTGGATGATGACGATGCTGTTGCCACCCTTCACTTTTGGAAACTCCAGCCTTTGCAGGGCTGGCTCGCGGCTGGCATCGTTGCGGTTGGCATTGTATTCCACGGGGGTGTCAATGCCATCGTCGCCGTCGCTACAGCCAGCAATGAAGAATGCTGCGACGACGAACGGCAGGTAGAATCTGAGCAGTTGTTTCATGTCTTGACGTTTTTTTGTGGTTTTGACGTTGGTTTTTATTTTTGTTCGGCATATTCTGAGGGTGTCACGCCGAAGTGCTTGCGGAAGATGGTCGAGAAACGGTCTGACGGAAAGAAGTTTCCCATTTGTGCTGAAACATGGGAAAAAACGATGAGACAAAAAGGCAGTATGGCAGTCTTCTTCATAAGTTATGGTAAAATATCCTTGTTTCTGTGTGCAAAGATACTAATTATTCGTTTACAACAGCTTTTTATTACGTATCATTTATTATTTTTTATGTCTCATCGTCTCAAAGCGGGGCTTCCGACGGGGCAAAAAGAAAAGTGGCTGCCGGTATTCACATACGGGCAACCACTGTGATTAGTTCTACCATAACTAATACTTTCTACATAGTTAAGTGCTTTTTCGCTAAAGGATTATCTTATGTGTTTCGTATCGCTTCTTTTTCGTAGTCAAGTTCGCTTTCCTTCAATTATATGCCTTTTTAATGGCCTAAGTACACTTTCCGGGTAAAACCGTCGGCTGATTTCTCGATGCACAGACCCTTTGGCGTGTCAAGGCTTCGGCCGTGCCGTTGGTCTTGTTTTGATTGCCGTGCAAAGGTACGAAAAAATATAAAGAATGTTTCGCGGCTTTTCGCTTTTGTATCATATATTTTTTTTGTACCTTTGCAACGTCTAAACCAGCTACGATGAGAAGAAGCAGCGAAGAACTACTGTCGTACATCCGGCAAGGGCGGACAATGACCCATGCCGAGAAGATGAGACTGATTGTCAGCCTCAGTATTCCCAGCATCCTGGCACAAATCTCGGCCACAGTGATGTTCTTCATCGATGCGTCGATGGTCGGACACCTCGGAGCCCAGGCTTCAGCCTCCATCGGACTGGTGGAGACTACCGGCTGGCTGATGGGGGGGCTGGCCTCGGCTGTCAATATGGGATTCTCCGTGCAGGTGGCCCACTTCATCGGTGCCAACGACTTTGAGGCGGCTCGCCGCGTGCTCCGCCAGTCGCTCGTCTGCGCCCTGTTGTGGGCTGTCTTTGTCTCGATGACGTCTGTCATCATCTCGCCCTACCTGCCCTATTGGATGGGAGGCAGTGAGGACGTGGCTCGCGATGCCTCGCTTTATTTTGCTATCTTCGGCGTCTTCGGCATCTTCTTCCAGATGGAGGGCTTGGCCGGCTCCATGCTGAAGTGCTCGGGCAACATGAAGATTCCCAGCATACTGAATATCGGAATGTGTGTGATGGACGTCCTGTTCAACTACCTATTTATATATATACTCGGCATGGGCGTGGTGGGTGCTGCTGTAGGTACGGGCGTTGCCATGCTCATTACCGCCGGAGTCATGCTGTGGTTCCTGCTGGTGAAGTCGCCCATGCTGGCGCTGAAAGGCCGACCGGGCTCATTCCGACTGAAGGAAGACACCGTGAAGACAGCTTTCAAAATCGGGGCACCGATGGGGCTGCAGCATCTGCTGATGGGCGGCGCTCAGGTTGTGAGCACCATTATCGTGGCTCCGTTAGGAACCGTTGCCATAGCAGCCCACTCCCTGGCCATTACTGTCGAGAGCCTGTGCTATATGCCGGGCTTTGGCATAGCTGAAGCTGCCACAACCCTCGTCGGTCAGGGCATCGGTGCCGGACAGCGGAGGCTCACCCGCTCGTTTGCCCACATGTCGGTAGGGTTGGGTATTGCCGTGATGACCTTCATGGGGGTGTTCATGTGGATTTTCGCCCCCGAGCTGATGGCTATCATGTCGCCCGTTGACGACATCATCGCCTTGGGAACCGGCGTCCTGCGCATCGAAGCATGGGCGGAGCCGATGTTTGCTGCTGCTATTGTCTGCAACGGCGTGTTTGTCGGAGCTGCCGACACTATCAAGCCTGCCATCATGAGTCTCACGTCAATGTGGGCCGTTCGTCTGACGCTTGCCGCTACGCTCGCTCCCCGCTACGGCCTGCGTGGTGTCTGGACGGCAATGGCCATCGAGCTCACCTTCCGCGGCTCCATCTTCCTCCTCCGCCTGTTCCGAGGCAATTGGCAGCAAAAGTAGATAAAAGTTGCGGTTCCTGAACATCACGTCCAAGAACCGCACCAACAATATTAATAACCAAAAAACCTTTTCTTAAAAAGTGACTGACGTCTCACGACGTGATCACATTATCCTTTATAACGAATCTTTACCTTAACAAAATACCTATGAAGCAATCCAATTTACCTTCTTACTACTAATACCTTTTATGCTTTTTACTATTGAAGATGTCTTTCTTTCCTTTTGACGATGCAAAGGTACGACGATTCTCCGTCGTGGCAATGGATTTTGCCCACTTTTTGCATAAAAGGCGCATTTCTGTTGACGTAAATCAATTGTTTGTGTGCGGGCACACCTCCGAAACGAGGTTTGTAAGCTCTACAAACTGGGGGATGGTGAGCTGCTCGGGGCGGAGGGTCGCAAATTGACTGTTAGCGACCTGCGATTGACAATTTTCAGGCAGCAGCTGGCGCAGCGACACACGGAGCATTTTCCTTCTCTGGTTGAAGGTTGTCTTGACCACGCGGCGGAAGAGCTGCCAGTCGCAGCCGAGGTTGGTCGTCTGGTTGCGGGTCATGCGTATGACGGCACTCTGCACCTTGGGCGGCGGATTGAAGACGCTGGGCTCGACGGTGAAGAGATAGTCCACGTCGTACCAAGCCTGGATCAGGACGGATAGTATGCCATACTGCTTGTTACCCGGAGCGGCGGCCATGCGGACGGCCACCTCGTGCTGAATCATCCCGGTGCAGCAGGGAATGAGATCCTTGTTGTCGAGCATCTTGAAGAATATTTGTGACGAGATGTCGTAAGGGTAGTTGCCGGTGAGCACGAACTGCCGGCCGCCGAACACGTCGTTGAGGTCCATACGCAGGAAGTCGCCGGAGATGATGTCACGGGAGCGCGTTTTTCAGATACGCAACGCTTTCGCGGTCAATCTCGACGACCTTCAGCGGACGGGGCTTTTCGACGAGGAACTGCGTCATGACACCCATGCCGGGCCCCACCTCCAAGACAGGCAGGGCGGGGCAGGGCTCGTCGACGGTGTCGGCAATGCGCTTGGCAATGTCCAGGTCGACGAGGAAATGCTGGCCGAGGTTCTTCTTGGGGCGGACTTGTTTCATGCAGCTACTTCTGGAGTGATTCTACGAAGGTGCGGGTCAGCAGGAACGAGTTGTCGGCAACGGTTTCCCAGAAGTTGTAATACTGCGAGGCGTTGGTGTCGCGCAGGGGTACGTCGCTGATGACGCGGAACGAGATAAACGGCACCTTGTTCAGGTAGCAGGTCTGGGCGATGGCGCATGATTCCATATCGACGGCCTTTGCCTCGGGGAAGTGGCCGACAATCTCGCGCATCTTCTCGCGGGAGTCTACGAACCAGTCGCCGGTGACGATAAGCCCCTGGTGGATGGTCAGTGACTTGCCGCATACCACTTTCAGCTCTTCACTTTTGCGAAGCAAGTAAGGGTCGGCCTCAAAGCGTGCCGGCAGTCCCTGCACCTGGCCGTAGACGGAGTGGCCGACAGCCGTACCGCAGTAGACGTCGTGATAGGCCAGCTGGGTACTTGCCACAATGTCCTGAACGTTGACGTCGTCGCCATTGCCACCTGCACAGCCACTGGAGATAATGGCATCGGGATGGAACTCATTGATCATCCGTTGTGTACCGAGTGCGGCGTTCACCTTGCCAATACCACACTTCTGCACCACGACATTTCCGTCTGTGAAAAGCGACTGGAGCTGATGCAGCTCCCTGTCCATAGCTACGATTATTCCTATCTTCATCGTCTTCTTTTTTTGTTTTACCTGTGCAAAGTTACGAAATAATGCTGACATACGGAAGTCTATTCGTCACTTTAGCAGGTACCCGCTATGCTTGCTGTTCTTTCAGTTTTTCCATAATCTTTGCTTCCAGTTCCTCACAGAGTTCAGGATTGTCCTTGAGCAACTGTTTCGTGGCATCACGGCCTTGGGCCAGTTTCTGGTCGCCGTAGCTGAACCATGAGCCGCTCTTCTTGATGATGCCATACTCGACGCCGAGGTCCACAATCTCGCCAATCTTCGAGATGCCCTCGCCGAATGTAATCTCAAACTCCGTCTTGCGGAAGGGGGGGGCCACCTTGTTCTTCACCACCTTTACGCGCACTTGGTTGCCGATGGGCTGGTCGCCGTCTTTCAGGGTCGTAACCTTGCGGATGTCGAGCCTGACAGAGGCGTAGAACTTCAGCGCATTGCCGCCAGTCGTGGTCTCGGGGTTGCCGAACATCACGCCAATCTTCTCGCGCAGCTGGTTGATGAAGATGCACGTGGTGTTGGTCTTTGAGATGGTGGCCGTCACCTTGCGCAGGGCCTGACTCATCAGACGGGCATGCAGGCCGACGGCAGAGTCGCCCATATCGCCCTCAATCTCTTTTTTCGGCGTCAGTGCTGCCACCGAGTCGATAACGATAATGTCGATGGCCGCCGAGCGTATCAGCTGGTCGGCAATCTCCAGGGCCTGCTCGCCGTTGTCGGGCTGCGAGATATACAGGTTGTCGATGTCAACGCCCAGCTTCTCGGCATAAAAGCGGTCGAAGGCGTGCTCTGCATCGATAAATGCCGCAATGCCTCCTGCCTTCTGAGCCTCGGCGATAGCATGGATAGCCAGCGTCGTCTTACCCGACGACTCCGGGCCGAAGATTTCGATGATACGTCCCTTGGGATAGCCGCCCACGCCGAGAGCGGCGTTCAGGCCGATGGAGCCGGTAGGTATGACCTCCACATTTTCTATCTTCTCTTCGCCCATACGCATGATGCTGCCTTTGCCGAAGTCCTTCTCGATTTTCGACATGGCAGCCTGCAGGGCTTTCAGCTTCTCCTGCTGGGGGGTCAGCTGTTCGGTTTCTTCTTTCTTTGCCATTTCCTCAAAATTGTTTTGGTTTGCTAATATGTCGCAAAGTTACAACAATTCCATTGGCCAGCAAAGAAACTCCCTGCTTTTTTAGGTTTTATTCATACTTCGCCGATTGCGTCGTCAAGTTCCTTCTTGGCTTTCTCGAAGGGTTCTGTCTTTTATGCTGTGGCGGCGGTTGGTCGATGAAAGGCGCCGCCTTTTGCCGAAAACCCGCCGGGTTTTGCGCAAAAAGTGCCGCCCTTTCCCGCCAGCATATAGACTCACTCCGCAGGTAGTGCCAAGATAGTGGAATTTTATTCCATCAGCCTATCGGTAAGCACCACAGTGCCAACCTGTTACCCCGAAAGATAGGGGGGATAGGGCGATTTTACACCAATCGCTTATGGCGGAAGAACCACCAGCAGCCGATAGAGACAAGCACGGAGACGGTGAGGGCGAAGATGAAGCCCCAGGGCTTCTCCTCCATGCCGTTGATGAGGTTCATGCCGAAGAGCGAGGCTATCAGCGTCGGAAACATCATGATGATGGTGACGGAGGTCAGCGTACGCATGACGTTGTTCATGTTGTTGTTGATAATCGACTGGTAGGTGTCCATCGTCGACTCCAGGATGTCGCTGTAGATGTTGGTGGTCTCGCGGGCCTGCGTCATCTCGATGTTCACGTCCTCGATGAGGTCGGCGTCGAGTTCGTCGATCTGCAGCTTGAACTTCAGCTTCGACAGCAGCGTCTCGTTACCGCGGATGGAGGTCTGGAAGTAGGTGAGCGAGTCCTGAAGGCGGCTCAGTCCGATGAGGCTCTCGTTGTTCACCTCCTTGTCAAGGTTGCGCTTGGCCTTGTCGATGAGCATGTTGATCTGCTTCAGGCGCTTGAGGTACCAGACGGCCGACGAGAGGAAGAGACGGAAGATCATGTCGACATGGTCGGTGAAGCCCTCGCCGCGCTTCTGCTGGAACGAGACGAAGTCGATCATCATGTTCGTCTCGTAGTAGCAGACGGTGATGGTGACGTCGCGCTTGTGGATGATGCCGAGGGGCACGGTGGTGTAGGGTGTGCGCGAGCGAACCTCCTTGACGTAGGGTATGCGGAGGATGATGAGCATCCAGCCGTCGTCGTACTCGTAGCGGGCACGCTCGTCGGTATCGCTGATGTCCGACATGAAGTAGTCGGGAATGTTAAACTGCTCTTCCAGCTCGCGCTGGTCGTCTTCTGTCGGACACGTCACCTGTATCCAACAATTGGGCTGCCACTCTGAGAGCTGGGTCAGTCCGCCTTGGGTGTTCCAGAAAGTCTTCATTGTGCTAATCCTTTTTCCGTTTGTGAAATGGCTTTAGCGGCAAAGGGATCAGCAGCCTTGCCACCGGCATCCCCCGCCTTTACGAATTGTAATTATCCGCCGGGTAGTCGTCCATGATTTGTTACTATTTTGGTTTTGCGGGTGCAAAGTTACGAATAAGCGCGCAAAAAAACAAATTTTTTGGCAAAAAAACGCCCGCACCCTTTTTCGGGGGTGCGGGTGGGATTGTGCTTGTGCCGGGTTCTTACTCGTAGTACTCAATCTTGCGGGTCTGCTCCACTTCACGCCCCATCATCGACGCCTTGCGGCTGATCCAGTTGCCGTGGTCGTCGTATTTGTAGTCGGTGTAGGGCATGTTCATCTCCTGGCCGCCCATGTCCATACTCTGCGAAGCGACGGCGCCTTTGTCGTTATAGGTGTACTTGACAACCACGTCGTTGCCCATCATATTCATCGACTGGCTGACGACACGGCCGTTCTCCCACTTGTACTTCACCTCGACTGACTGGCCCTGCATCATGGCGCGCTTGGCCGACTGCAGATAGCCCTCGGCATCGTAGACGGCATCGGTGACGCCCTCGCCCTGCATCTTGCCCTCCTTGGTGAATGTGAAAACCTGTTCGCGCCCCATCATGTTAATGGATATTGACTTGACGGGCCCTTTGGCCTCGCTGACTTCTACGTCGTGGAACTTGGTCTGTGCCAGTAAGGCAAACGGAAGAGCCAGCATGGCCAGCATCATCATAACTTTCTTCATATTTGCTAAATTTAGTTGTTAATAATTTCAATTAGTAACAGCCTTTAGACGTTCGGGTGGGCAAAAGGTTTAAAAGTGGGGGCGATATTTTTCGTCTGGCGTCAGATGAGGCCGGTTTTCCTCAGCAGCGGGATGACGGTCTGGGGCAAGCAGTCGAAGTGTCAACGCTTCCGGCGTGCAAAATTATAAAAAATCCGCTGACGCCAAACGGTCAGCGGATTTGACACACCCTCAGGATAAGAAAGGGAGGGACTGCTACTTCTGCGGCACGTCCTGGAGTGTCTTCTTCAGCAGCTGCCAGAAGGGCTCGACGGTGGCGATGAGAGCGCGCTCGCTGGTGGTGTGGGGCGACTTCATCGTGGGGCCGAGGCTGACGACATCTAAGTGCGGGTACTTGCCGAGGATGACAGAGCACTCCAGACCGGCATGGTCGACCTGGATGATACCGTCCTGGCCGAACAGCTCCTTGTACTCGCGGAGCAGCAGGTGCAGGATCTCGGAGTCGGGATTGGGGTCCCAGCCGCCGTATGAGCCGGCCGTCTCCACCTTCATGCCCGCCATCGAGAAGCAGCTCTCGAGGGTCTTCACCACGTAGTCCTTCATGTCCTCGCGGCTCGAGCGGGCCAGAATCTTCAGCGAGGCCTTGCCGCCGCCAATCCCGATGATGGCCAGGTTCGAGGAGGTCTCGACGACCTCGGGATAGGAGGGTATCATGCGGATGACACCGTCGTGGCAGGCATAGATGGCGTCGATGAGGTTGTCCTGAATCTCCACGGGCACCTCCGTCTTCGGTGTCTCCACGTCCTCGGCCAGCACCTCAATGCCAAGCGTCTCTATCTGCTTGTACTCGTCCTTGAAGTCCTCCTGCCAGTCGGCGCAGAACTCCTTCAGGGACCCGACATTCTCCTTCGGCAATGTGAGAACCACCTCGGCCTTGAAGGGAATGGCATTGCGCATATTGCCGCCCTGCCAGCAGGCCAGACGTGCGTCGAACTCCTCGATGGCCTCGCGGACCAGCCGCACCATCAGCTTGTTGGCATTGGCACGCCCCTCGTGGATCTCCAAGCCGCTGTGTCCGCCGCGCAAGCCCTTGATGGTGACGCGGACGGCAGCGTCGTCAGGGTCGGTCTCCACCTCTTTATAGTCTAAGGAGGCCGTGACGTTGATGCCGCCGGCCGAGCCGATGACGAACCTGCCCCAGTGCTCGGAGTCGAGGTTCAGAAGGATGTCGCCCTGCAGCTCGCCCTCGGGCAGCTCGTTGGCACCAAACATACCCGTCTCTTCGTCGCGGGTGATGAGGGCATCGATGGGACCATGCTGCAGGTCCTTGGCCTCCATGATGGCCATGATGGCGGCAACGCCAAGGCCGTTGTCGGCGCCGAGGGTGGTGCCGGTTGCCCTCATCCACTCGCCGTCAATCCACGGCTGTATGGGGTCGGTCTCGAAGTTGTGGGTTGACTCGGGTGTCTTCTGCGGCACCATGTCCATGTGGGCCTGCAGGATGATGCCCTTGCGGTTTTCATAGCCGGGAGTGGCGGGCTTGCGGAACACGATGTTGCCGGCAGGATCCTTGAAGGCCTCCACACCAGCCTGCTGTCCAAACTCCAGAAGGAACTGCTGTACTTTCTCGAGGTGTCCGCTGGGGCGGGGCACCTGTGTCAGTGCATAGAAGTTCTTCCAGATGCACTGAGGCTGTAGATTCAGAATCTCGTTCATAGGTTTCTAATACTTTATTGATAGCTTTTCAAAAGTTTACGGGGCAAAGATACAAATATTTTTCCTACAATTCAAGATTTTTGGTTATTTTTGTATCGAAATAAACATTATTGACATGAACGGAGTGGCCGTTTCTGACAGTCACCGGCAGTGCTTAGCCCGGCTAAGCAGCCTCTTTCTTCGAGCTGAAGGACAGTCGGAACCACGCCCATACGCCGAGCAGAATGACGAGTAGCGTCTGCACGGAGTGGACGATGAGCACGAAGTAGAGGGCCTGCTCGTCCTGCACGCCGTAGAGGAGGAGCATCGTCTTGACCGCGAAGTGCCACGGGCCGGCACCGTTCGGGGTCGGGACGATGACGGCGAAGTTGCCGACGATGAAGCAGACCAAGGCACACCCGATACCCAGGTGGGCCGTGAAATCAAAGCAGAAGAACGTCAGGTAGAAGTGCAGGAAGTAGCACACCCAGATGCCGACGGAGAACACTAAGTAAAGCCGCAGGTTGCTGACAGCGCGAAGCGAGAGTATGCCCTCCCAGACATCGCCCAGCGTGGTCTTTACCTTATTATATATATATAGGCGTTTCAGCAGCAGATGCAACAGCAGCAGGGCCGCAACGCCGCAGATGACCGTCACCAGCCAGCCCGTGGCAGAAAAGCCGCTGAGAATATGGTCGAAGGAGGTGTCTGTCTTACGGAAGAAGGAGCCGAAGGTCGACATCTGGAACAGCAGTATCAGACCAGTGTATAACATGACAATGACGGTGTCGACAGCCCGCTCGGTGACCACCGTCCCCAGTGCCTTCGAGAACGAGATGCCGTCCCACCGCTTCAGCACGCCGCAACGGGTGAATTCGCCGATACGCGGTATGACCAGCGAGGCGGCATAACTGAGGAACACGGCATTGACGGCTGCCCAGCGCCGCGGGTGCTCGCCGATGGGGTCGAGCGTCTGCTTCCACCGCCAGCCCCGCATCATCTGGGCCAGGATGCCGAACGGGAACGACAGCAGCATCCACGTCCAGTCCATCTCATGGAGCATCACGTGCCCAACGGTCTGGAAGTCGAAACCGCGATACATCCAGTAAAGAATGGCACCGCACAAAACGAGCGGAAACGCGGTTTTCAGGAGTCGGCTGCCAAGTTTCTTGCTTTCCATACTTGCAAAGTTACAAAGAAAAAGCTTTTTTCAGACACGAACTTGCAAAGAATTAAGAATTATTTCGTAAAATTGGATAAAATCGCAAACCTTATTGTAAATAAAGGCAGTTCCGAGGATTGGGGGAAATCGGGGTTACGAACTCCCGACATAGAGTAACCAGCCTGTTTCAAATCCGATAGCCAATAACGCAAGCAATACGGAAATCGTTATATGATACCACTTTGGCATATTATTATTTCTTGTTAATGATTACCCATTTGCCCTCCTTACGACCACCTTCACGAGTTAAGAATCCTTTTTCTTGAAGAACAGCAATCTCACGTTTTATGTTTTTTCCGACACCTTAAAAAACAATGCGACATTTGAGCGATTCGCAATCATCTTTTGCATCACCTTTTGCATCACCTTTTCCGACACCTTTTCCGACACCTTTGGGGGCATTTGTCTTTTTTAAAGGTGTCTTACTCATATTGATGAAATCTGAGCTCCCCCCCATTCTCCTTTATGCCACTTCAAAAACGAAGAGAGCAACTCCAAATAGATATTCATCCGTTTTTAACCTCATCTTTTACTACCAACTCGCAAAAATCGCACTTAAATCGCAAAATATATGTTTTTCGCTTGATTCCTGTTGTATGAATGTTCCCATGGTCGTCTTTGACGCTTGGCTTT
>CAJOLE010000090.1 GCA_905235325.1 uncultured Prevotella sp.
GTTGGAGGTTGGAGGTTGATGGGCTGAATGGGATGGCGGTGATGAAAATAGCTTGGTACGAATGGAGATCGTACCAAGCTATTGTTAAGGATAAGTTCACCTTAGGGGTAAGGGGACGCGGGACGCTGATGGTTGCGATGACATCGCAACAGACAGGACGGCGGGACGGAGGGCTACGGGGTGATGACCTTGGTAGCCGTGCCGTCGGCGTGGCGCAGTATGGTGAGACCGTGGGCGGTCTGGCCGATGCGCATTCCCTGGACGTTGTAGAGGCGGTCGGGATCGGTTGAAGGTTGGAGGTCGGAGGTCGGAGATTGGATGCCGGTCATGACGCTGTTCAGCTCGATGAGCTTGGTGTTGGCCTGGCGAACGCGGTCTTCGACGACCTTGAGGACTTCGCGGTCGTAGGTGAGGAGTCCGTTGACCTCGGTCTCGACGTCGGTGATCTGCGTGTAGACAGCAGCTGCGAAGGCGGCCTTGTGTCCGTTGAGGTTGACGCCGCGGGCGAGCTGTGCAATCTGGTTGGCATACCGCTCGTAGCGGGAGGTGACGCCTTCGACGGTTCCGTTGTCGTTGTAGGTCTGTGCGAAGCGCTCGTACCACCGGTGGCCCTCGACGTTGAGCCCGAGTCCGCCGTACTCGCCGAGGACGAGAGGCTTGTCAGGATCGTCGAAGTTGAGCTGTATGGGGTCGGCATAGGTATGCAGGTCGATGATGTCGCCTGCGTCCTTGTGGAAGTTGCCGCCCGATGCAGCGTTGACGATGCGCGTGTTGTCCTGCTGTCGTGTGTAGTCAGCGACGTCCTTGGTGCGGAACTGTCCCCATCGCTCGTTGAAGGGTGTCCAGACGACGACGCTGGGCGCGTTGTAGTGCTGGGCGATGACGTCTCTCCACTGGTTTCTGAATTCGGTCTCTACGGCTGTTGCCTGCGAGCCGTTGCCCTGATACCAGTCGCGCTCCACCCAGTTCTCCTCGCCGCCGAACTGTATGCAGGGCATATCCTGCCAGACGAGCATACCGAGTCGGTCGCAGTGGTAGAACCATCGTGCGGGCTCGACCTTCATGTGCTTGCGTATCATGTTGTAGCCGAGGTCCTTGGTCTTTGCCACGTCGAAGGCGAGAGCCTCGTCGGTTGGTGCGGTGTAGATGCCGTCGGGCCAGTAGCCCTGGTCGAGCGTGCCCATCTGGAAGAGTGCCTCGTTGTTGAGCATGAGGCGCCAGTAGCCTTGTTTGTCGCGTTCGTATGATATTTTGCGCAGTGCGGCGTAGCTCTTGACGTGGTCAACCTCCTGACCGTCGCTGATGTAGCTGATGTCGAGGTCGTAGAGGAATGGGGAGAAGGGTGACCAGAGCTTGGTGGTTGCTGCGATAACATCGCAGCTTACTGAACTGGAGGCGGGCAGGGTCTGCTCGTCGACGACGGTCTGTCCGTCGCGGAGGGTGAGCTTGACCTGGTCGCCGTCCTTGGCTCCGGCGAGCGTGAACTCGACGTTGAACGTGCCCTCGTCGACGTCGGGCGTGATCTTGAAGCTGCTGTCGAGGATGTATTTGGGACTGACGGGCTCGATCCAGACAGTCTGCCAGATGCCAGAGCAGGGTGTGTACCAGATGGAGGTTCCCTCCCAGTTGAGTCGCTGCTTGCCGGTGGGCTGGGTGCGGACGTCGGTTGGGTCGACCACCTTCACGACGAGCGTGTTGGTGCCCTGCTGGAGGCGTGCTGTGATGTCGTAAGAGAAGGATGTGTAGCCGCCGGTGTGGGTGCCGACGCGGTAGCGTGCGGTGCTGCCGTTGAGGTAGACGTCGGCCTTATAGTCGACGGCTCCGAAGTTGAGGCGCACGTTCTTGCCGGCCCATGCCTCGGGGACGTTGAACTCGCACTTGTACCAGAGCGCCTCGTCGGCATCGAGCTGCCGCTTGACGCCGCTGAGTGCCGACTCGATGGGGAAGGGCACGAGGATCTGTCCGTCCCACTCGGTGGGCATGGCTGCGTTCTGCGGTGTGACGGCATACTGCCATAGTCCGTTGAGGTTCATCCAGTCGGCGCGCTCGAACTGCGGGCGCGGATATTCGGGCAGGGGGTTCTGCGGGTCGACGTCGGCGGTGAACTTCGACATGAGTCCGTTGCCTGCGGGCTTCCACTCGCCCTGTTCGGGCTTGGCGGGTGCATACTTGTCCATGAGCACCTTCATCCAGTGGCCTCCGATGACGGAGCGTGCGCGGAAGCCGCGTGCATTGCCGGCGCCGTTGGTCCAGAACCAGTCGCTGAGGGGCCAGCGTGTGGGCGTGCGGTTGACGTACTCCCAGATGCGGTCGCTGAACTTGAGGAAGGTCTCGGTGTCGGGTGCGAGTGATGCGACCCATATAATCCAGTCGGTCTTGGAGTAGGCTTCGCGGTTGTCGAGGGGCAGTCCGAACTCGTTCTGATGGTTGAGGTAGAACTTGATTTCGCGGCGCATGACGTCGTCGGAGAAGAGGTTGAGCCCCCAGAGCTTGTCCCACACCATATTATACTTGATGCTCCACGTACCGCCACGGTCGAAGGCGAGCTTGTAGTGGTCGCCGTCGCGCGCGTCGACTTCCCAGATCTGTGCCATCTGCTTCACCTTGTCGGCGAAGGGCACCCATCGGCGCTCGGGCACGCGGCCCGAAATCTCGGCAATATAGGCGTAGGCAGCGACGCCGAAGATGGCCTTGAGCGAGAGGTTGGCATTGTGAGCCCAGTGTCCGGCGAAGTCGTCGGTGCAGAGCTGGGTGTCGGGGTCCTGTCCGTAGTCGCGCAGATAAGAAGCCCAGCCGTAGAGCGTGTTCAGGTCGGTGGCAGAGAGCCAGTCGGCGTTGCCCTCGATGCGTACGATGGCTCCGATGAGGGTGAGGATGTTGCCGCTCTCCTCGATAGGCATGTTGCCTCCGAAGTTGGTCTTGCTGCCGGTGGTGGTGGCATAGACCTGCCCGTTGGCATGGGGATAGGTGCCGATGTCGTGTGCAGCGAAGTCGGGGAATCCCCATCTGTGGTTAGAGAACCGGTTGCTGCAGTAGTCGAGGATGGAGCGAATCATGCCCTTCATGAGCGTGGTGTTATACATGAGGAAGAGCGGTGCCGACGGGTAGGTGAGGTCGACGGTGTTGACACATCCGTTGGAGTTGTTCTCCTTAGAGAAGTACAGGATGTTGCCCTTGCTGTCCTGGAACAGCTTGTGGGCAGCGAGGACGTGTCGGTAGCTGCCGGAGAGGAGTTCGGCATACTTGACGTTGCCGGCCTTCAGTCCGTCGTCGTAGATGGTCTGGTCCTGCTGTCGGCATCGGTCCATGATGTTGCGGTAGTTGTCGCGCAGCTGCTCGAAGGCCTCGGTGATGGTCTTGCCGTCGCGTGCCCAGTAGCCGGGGTAGTCGGTGCCCATGTAGCGTATGTCCTTCACCTCGTCGTAGCCTATGAGCATGAAGCTGCGTGCATCGCTGACCTTGCCGAAGTTGCGCATATAGGCCATGGTGGGCATGGAAGCCTGCTCGGTGCTGGTGAGCTGTGCGTTGAATGCCGGCAGCCGGCCGTTGGCGGTGAAGTAGTTCTCCATCTCGGCTGCGCTGGCCATGCTGACCGCTCCGTTGATGGCGGGCAGGTAGAGGTAGCCCCAGTCGATGGAGATGAGGTCGCCGGCACGCCCGAGTACAGGCTGGCTGACGGAGCCAGCCTTGAGGTACTGCACGCCGCGGTCGGTGATGAGGTTGGTGCGCGTGGGCTGCGTCATCTCGTTGACGGTGAGCTGTGGGCTCGTTGCGAAGTAGAACTGCACGTCGTGCTGCTGTCCGTCGGTGGCGCGCACCTGATAGCTGAGGTAGTTGACGGGTGTTGAGATGAGGTCGAGGTCGTCCATGAGCATGGGTGCTGTGAAGACGAGGTCGAGCTCGACGGGCCCGCAGGCGAAGGTGTAGTAGGTGGAGGTGGCCAGCACGTAGCACGACTTCTGGACGGCCTTGTCGACGGTGACTCCCGTCTGCATGATGTTGGCAAAGAGTCCGAAGTCGACGTAAGCTCCGCCGGTGGTGTTGTGGCAGTGAGCGGCAATGATGTTGTCGCCTTCGTTGAGGAACGACTTCTCGGCGTTGGTCAGCTGGTGCTGCTCGCCCTGTAGCCAGGTCTCGCCGGTGCTGATGATGCGGTGTCCGTTGACGTAGAGCTCAAAGACGTCGTCGTGGGAGAACTGTATCCAGAGGTCCTTCTGCAGGTCGGCGGCGGTGAGCGTCACGGTTCGCCGGATGTAGATGTCGCTGTTCTCGGCGCTCCAGTTGTGGCGGCAGTGGGGATATTCGCCGCCTGTTCCCCAGGCAGCGTCCTCGGTCTTCCATGAGCTGTCGTTGAACGTGGGCTGCGCCCAGTTGGTTCCCGCCTGGCGGGTGTAGCTGACGCGCCCGGTCCATCCCTCCTCGCCGTTGGCCATGGGTGCGATGGCCTGCAGGATGTTGCCGCGCTGGGTGCCCATGAAGCGGTATGCCTTGCCGTCGACGCGGAGAATGCCGTCCATGGCTTTCTCCTGGTCGGTCCAGTGGCGGGTGGTGCCGTCGTTCAGGCGGTCGAAGGGCGACCAGAGCGAGAAGTAGGGATCGTTGTTGAAGAGCGGCACCGACGGCAGTCGCAGGGCGGTCTTCTTATAGGGTGTGAAGTCGGCGGGCTGCACCTGACTGTCGTAGAGCGTTGTGGGCTGCACGGGTGTGCGCTCGTCGGTGGGGTCGTAGGGGTGGTCGCCTGTTGGCCTGCTCTTCTGCCAGATGGCGAGGAGGGCATATTCGGCGGCGAAAGTGGACTGGTGGAATCCCTTGGTCTTGGTGCTTCCGTTCCATCCTCCGAGGAGGTCGATGGGGAGCATATAGTTGCGCAGGAACCTCTCGTAGGCGAAGTCGAGGTTGGTCTGGAAGGAGGTGAGCGCCGCTGTGGCCGCATCGTTGTCAGCCGACGTGGAAGCGGCGGGGGCTACGGCGTCGGCATAGGCGCGCATCAGCACGTTGTCGAACCAGACGTTGAAGCCGCTGAGTGCATTCTCGTCGGTGGGCCACTGTGTGTAGACCACGCCGTTGACGGTACGTGTCGTGGTGAAGGCGCGGTAGCTGTCCTGACAGAGTGCATCGGCATCCTTGCCATAGACGTCGTTGCCCGTGACGCGGTTCAGTTCGACGGCGCCTGCGAGCATGGTGCCGGTGTTGTAGGTGAAGGCCGTGCCCGTGGGTCCGCCCGTACCTACGTGAGCTCGGTATCCGTCGGTGTATCTGATGGTGTTGTCGGCACCCATCATGTCGTAGTAGACGCCGGTGCCCGTGTTGAGCAGGTTCTTCTTCTGCCAGTCGTAGATTTTCTCGGCAAACTCAAGGTAGAGCTGCGAGCGCTTCATCTGCTTGGTGACCACCGCATTGTTTCCGTTGCGGTAGTAGTAGGTATAGTCTTCAGCCTCGTCGTCGGTGGCATAGATGTCGTGGAGCCACAGCAGGGGCTGGATGATGGGGCCGTTGGAGCAGGCGTGCTTGGAGTTGTAGCCCGGCCCCCAGGTGATGCCGCCGTACTCCTGGCCGCTGTTGTCGCGCCAGCAGTCCCAGCCGTCGAGCACGTAGTCGGTCAGGTGGGTGGCAATGTCGAGATAGTCCTGCTTGCCAGTGAGGCGGTAGGCACGTATCAGCTCGCGTGCCAGCCACATCTGGTCGTCGTAGACGTTCATAATCAGGGTCTTGCCGTCGTCGCCGGCAATCTTGCCCTTGCCGCGCTCGCTGGCGCGGGGCACGGCGTAGACGCTCCACGTGCGCTTGGAGGCGTAGGAGGCCAGCTCGTAGGTGCCGCGATAGTAGGCGAGGTTGTCGATGAGCACGTCGAGGCGACGGACGAAGCGGTCGTGGCTGTCGGCGTAGAGGTCGGGCGCGTCGTCCTTCAGGGCCTCGAGGGCTTCGAGGATTGAGCAGTGGGCCTCGATGGCAGCGGTGTAGGGCCATACGTCGCTGGGGCCGCTGACTTCGCTGTTGTCGACGTCGCAGACGTCGGCCATGTAGAGGTTGGCATCGGTGCCGCGGAACGCGCGCTGCATCGTGGCATCCATGATCTTGACGGCCCGTTCCAGGTTCTGCACGGCCTGCGAGGGCTGCGATAATACCGCAGCATAGGGAACAAAGGCGAGGAGGATGGTTAGGAGTTTTTTCATTGCTTTTGGTCTTTAGAGAATGAATAAGGTGCGGCCGCGTCGCCCGTGCCGCGCTGGCGGTTGGGCTGCGACTGCATGGTGTAGGTAATGTTGCCGCCTTTGAGCAGGGTGGCGTGCTCGATGTAGTTGCGGTCGTAATTCTCGGAGTTGAGGGTCATCTGGCCAATGTAGCGGTTAGCGTCGGAACAGTCTTTGGCCTTGATGGTGAGCGTCTTCCCCTCGGGCAGGCGGAGCTTCATCTCAGGGAAGTAGGGTGTGCCGAGGGCGTACTGTCCGCTGCCGGGGCAGACGGGATAGAAGCCCATGGCCGAGAAGACATACCAGGCCGAGGTCTGGCCGTTGTCCTCGTCGCCGCAGTAGCCGTCGGGCTGGGCGGTGTAGAGGCGGTTCATCACCTCGCGGATCCAGTACTGCGCCTTCCAGGGCTCTCCGGCCCAGTCGTAGAGGTAGATCATGTGCTGGATGGGCTGGTTGCCGTGGGCGTAGTTGCCCATGTTCATGATCTGCATCTCGCGTATCTCGTGGATGACCGAGCCGTAGTAGCTGTCGTCGAAGAGCGGCGGCACGTTGAACACGGAGTCGAGCATCGCGACGAACACGTCCTTGCCGCCCATGAGGCGGATGAGGCCCTCGGGGTCGTGGAACACCGACCAGGTGTAGTGCCAGGCGTTGCCCTCGGTGAAGGCGTCGCCCCACTTCAGCGGGCTGAAAGGAGACTGGAACGTGCCGTCCTCGTTGCGGCCGCGCATGAGCTTGGTCTCCTTGTCGAAGACGTTGCGGTAGTTCATGGCACGCTCGCGGAAGGGCTTCAGCTCCTTGGCTTTCTTGCCTAACTTCAGTCCGAGCTGATAGATGCACCAGTCGTCGTAGGCATACTCCAGGGTGCGGGCCACGTTCTCGTTGATGCCCACGTTATAGGGCACATAGCCCAGCTTGTTGTAGTACTCGAAACCCTTGCGGCCGGACGAGCCTACGGTGGGATGAGCGGCATTGGCACCGTGGACGACGGCCTGCCAAAGCGTCTCGATGTCGTAGCCCCGCAGACCCTTCAGGTAGGCGTCGGCCACGATGGAGGCCGAGTTGTTGCCCACCATGCAGTCGCGGTGGCCGGGGCTGGCCCATTCGGGCAGGAAGCCGCTCTCACGGTAGCAGTTGACCAGGCCCTCCTGCATCTTCACGTTCATCTCAGGATAGAGCAGGTTGAGCAGGGGGAAGAGACAGCGGAAGGTGTCCCAGAAGCCCGTGTCGGTGAAGTAGTAGCCGGGGCACACCTCGCCGGTGGTCGGGCTGTAGTGTACGGTCTCGCCCTGTGCGTTCACCTCGTAGAACGAGCGTGGGAAGAGCAGCGAGCGGTAGAGGCAGGAGTAGAACGTGCGCAAGTGGTCGGCATCGTCGCTTTCCGCCTCGATGCGCCCCAGCACGTCGTTCCAGCTGCGGCGGCCTTGGCGGCACACCTGGTCGAACGACTTGCCGTCGAGCTCCTTCAGGTTCTGCCGTGCCTGTTCCTCGCTGATGAACGACGAGGCGACGCGCAGCGTCACCTGCTCGCCGCGACGGGTCTGGAAGCCGACGACGGCTCCGGCGTGGTTGCACTCAGCCTTGTCGGCGCCGGTGTCGATCTGCCCGTCCTTCACGGCGGCCTTGAAGGTGAACGGCTTGTCGCTCTCGATGACGAAATAGTTGCGGAAGTTCTGCGGCACGCCGCCGTTGTTCTTCGTGGTGTAGCCCACGATGTGGCGGTTGTCGACAATCTTCACGTAGGAGCCGTTGTCGAAGGCATCGACGACGATGCGCGCCTCGCTGCTTTCAGGATAGGTGAAGCGCAGCACGGCGGCACGCTCCGTAGGCGTCAGCTCGGCGGTGATGTCCCAGTCGGCCAGGTAGACCTTATAATAATAAGGTGTGGGCGTCTCGGCCTTGTGGCTGAACCACGAGGCGCGCTCGTCCTCATTGAAGACGGTGCGCGTGGTGGGCAGGATGCTGAACTGTCCGTAGTCGTTGATCCACGGCGAGGGCTGGTGGGTCTGCTTCAGTCCGCGTATCTTGTCGGCGTCGTAGGTGTATGCCCATCCGTCGCCCATCTTGCCCGTCTGGGGTGTCCAGAAGTTCATGCCCCAGGGCATGGCGACGGCAGGATAGGTGTTACCCGTAGAGAGCGAATGCTTCGACTGGGAACCCACGAGTGTGGACACATAGTCTACAGGCTCAACTGCACCGGCCCCGAGGGGAGCCAGTGCAGCAAATAGCAGGATTAACGTTTTTATTCTCATTTCCTAATTCTCCTTTGGTTACCACTGTATGGCCTGGTCCTCGTCGGGAATCTGCGTGTTGATGGTGCGCTGCAGCGTAGCCGTTCCAC
>CAJOLE010000091.1 GCA_905235325.1 uncultured Prevotella sp.
GAATGTGCTTGATGCCGTCTATGTGGTCAATGCCGGCAATGCTGCCGCCTCCATACCTGCCAGCATCACGGTGGTGGATGTCAGGAACCACAGGGCGACTCAGAACCTGTACAGGACGCAGAACGGGAGTGACATGGTGTCAACACCCTCTGACATATTGATGGGCGAGTTTGGCAAACGTATCTTAGTTGTCTATCCAGATAAGGACCTGCTGGAAGAGATTGACGGCCAGACGCTGAAGTCGCTGAAAAAGATCTCCACGACAGGACTGTTTGGCGACAAGGGCAAAGGTCCCAGAAAGATGATGTGGCATTGGAACAATCTGTTAGTACTCACCGATGCCGGCTACGTGCTGACCCTTTCGGACGACGCGCTGGAGGCAGAGGCTGCCTACGAAGTAGGTCCAGGGGCAACGGCCATGTTCTCTACGAAGGAATACGCCATTGAGGTGCTCCATTCCGGGCAGGGGACAGAGGCTCCCTGCATATCGAGTGTAAGTTTTTATGGCAGTCTTGCACCATATACCATAACTTCCGAACTGTTGACAAATCCCGTGGAGTACATCTGTGTATCTAACCACAGCTACGCAACCTTTATCCTGAATGCCGGGAAAGACGGCAAGGCGGGGAGTGTCATTCAGAGACCGTGGGGTCAGGAGCCCGAGCTGCGTAAGATTGCTGATGCCACTTTTGCGTGCTATGGTGATGTCCTCAAAGGCATTGCGCTTTATATGGTGAACACGTCAGCAGCCGGGGCCAAGCCAACCTATAGCAAGTATGACATCCTGACAAATACTGTCAGCACCTTCGTGGAAGACGGTGAGCAGTATCCTACCGCCATTGCCGCTGATTATGCGTTTCGCAATACCATCTGCGTCACTTCGCGTCCGTTGGCAGACAAAAACAGTACGGCAAATGGGCATGTGACCATTTACGACCACGAAGGCCAGTTGCAAGGGAAGTATGAAGTGGGTGTGAATCCCTCTCTCCTTTGGCTATGTCATGGTTCCCAAGTGAATAAAAGGAAAACTTACTTCTCTTTCAAGTCAGTTGCGGAAACAGAAGATAGGCTTGGCGTGGATTGTTTCCGTGCCGCTGCCATTGTATAAACAACCTGGTAACGTGATTCGGCGGGATTGAAGTTACAGACCCCACCCCTGCCCTCCCCCTTGAAGGGAGAGACAGAGGTGGGGTCAGTAACTAACAAACTGGTACATCAAATTGATGACCTAATTTACAATAGCTATTTCTTACTTCTCACTTCTTCGGGCACCAAGGCTTGAGCTGCTTGAAGAAGTCGTTGCCCTTGTCGTCGACGAGGATGAAGGCGGGGAAGTCCTCGACGTCAATCTTCCAGATGGCCTCCATGCCCAGCTCTGGATACTCGACGCACTCGATGGACTTGATGCTCGACTGGCTCAGGACGGCGGCGACACCGCCGATGCTGCCGAGGTAGAAGCCGCCATGCTTCTGGCAGGCGTCGGTGACCTGCTGCGAGCGGTTGCCCTTGGCAATCATCACGAGCGAGGCGCCGAGCGACTGGAACTCGTCGACGTAGGGGTCCATGCGGTTGGCCGTCGTCGGGCCCATGGAGCCGCAGGGGTAGCCCTCCGGCGTCTTAGCGGGACCGGCGTAGAGCACGGGGTATTTCTTGAAATACTCCGGCATCTCCTCGCCGGCGTCGATGCGGGCCTTCAGCTTGGCGTGGGCGATGTCGCGGGCCACGATGATGGTACCCTTCAGGTTGACGCGGGTGGAGACGGGATACTTGGACAGTTCCTTGCGAACAGCGTCGATACCCTCGTTCAGGTCGATCTCGATGGTGTTCTGCCCCTCGCCGGCCTTGGCGTATTCAGCGGGAATCAGCTCCGAGGGGTTCGCGTCCATCTTCTCGAGCCAGATGCCGTCACGGTTGATCTTCGCCTTGATGTTACGGTCGGCCGAGCACGAGACGCCCATGCCGATGGGGCACGAGGCACCGTGGCGGGGCAGGCGGATGACGCGGATGTCGTGGGCCAGGTGCTTGCCACCGAACTGTGCGCCGAGACCGATCTTCTGAG
This sequence comes from uncultured Prevotella sp., assembly GCA_905235325.1. Taxonomy (GTDB): domain Bacteria; phylum Bacteroidota; class Bacteroidia; order Bacteroidales; family Bacteroidaceae; genus Prevotella. The sequence continues at coordinate 2,060 of CAJOLE010000091.1, forward strand.
CCTCGACGAGCAGTTTCTTTTCAAGGTCGATGTCGCGGAAGGCGCGGCCCGTCTCGTCGCCCGTGGTGGGCAGCGAGTCGTAGTACTTGATGGAGGCGAGTTTCACCGTCAGCAGGTTCTTCTCGGCTGAGGTGCCGCCGATGACGAAGGCGATGTGGTAAGGCGGACAGGCAGCGGTGCCCAGCGACTTCATCTTCTCGACGAGGAACGGGATGAGCGTACCCTCGTTCTGGATCGTTGCCTTGGTCATGGGGTAGAAATAGGTTTTGTTGGCCGAGCCGCCGCCCTTGGCCACCATCACGAAGCGGTACTCGGCGCCCTCAGTGGCCTCGATGTCAATCTGAGCTGGCAGGTTGCAGCGGGTGTTCACCTCGTCATACATCGTCAGTGGGGCATTCTGCGAGTAGCGCAGGTTGTCCTGGGTGAAGGTATTGTAGACGCCGAGGGAGAGGGCCTCCTCGTCCACGAAGCCCGTCCACACCTGCTGGCCCTTCTCGCCGTGGATGATGGCAGTGCCGGTGTCCTGACAGAAGGGCAGGATGCCGCGGGCGGCCACCTCGGCATTGCGCAGGAACTGCAGGGCCACATACTTGTCGTTCTCCGACGCCTCGGGGTCGCTGAGGATGGCGGCCACCTGCAGGTTGTGCTCGCGGCGGAGCATGAACTCCACGTCGTGGAAAGCCTGCTGCGCCAGCAGCGTCAGTGCCTCCTTCGACACCTTGATAATCTCCTTGCCCTCGAACTCGGCGGTGCTGACGCCTTCCTTCGACAGCAGTCTGTACTCAGTCTTGTCGTCGCCCAGCTGGAACATCGGGGCGTACTTGAAATCTACTACGTTTGCCATATAAAATTTATCTTTATGTATTTGTTTAATTGTTAACTATCAAAAGAACATTACTGGGCGCGAGTTGTGCCTCTTCTGGCCTATCTCGCTGTTCATACGGCCAATGGCCACCCGGAAGAAGAAAGCCACCAGATACTCATCCGTGCCCTCAGTCCTTACTTGTCGCAAAGCCTGGATATAGTCGGCGCGGTCGTCAAGGGTAATGATGAGAAGCGGATGCCCTGCATGTAGCAGAATGAAGTTGCTGAGCAGGCGGCCAGTGCGACCGTTTCCATCGCGGAAAGGATGCAGATACTCGAAGAATCCGTGCCAACGGGCAGCCACCACCAACGGATGCTGGCCGTCAGCCAGTGCCCGCCGAGTGGACTCCATCAGCGCCGGCACACGAGCTATCAGCTGCTCGTGGTCGCCAAAGACGGTGTCCCCTGCGACCATGTCTTCAGTGGTGTATTCACCTGCCACGGCACCTTCCGCCCTGTACCCCAAGGTGTGCTCAGTCAGCAAGCGATTGGTATCTTTCAGTAGCGTTTCGTCGAATGGCAGGTCCAGGTGGTTCACCACATAGTCGAAAGCCAGGAAGTGGTCGGCCATCTCGGCACACTCCAGCAGACTGTGCCCAACAGGAACCATCGCCATACCCTGTTCGCGGAGAATACGGGTGTCATCGACGGTAAACGAATTACCCTCGATGGCGCAGGAATGGGCCGAGAACAGAATCTCGTTGTACTCCATCCACTGCTCACGGCTCATCTTGCCAGCCACTTGCTGCTGGTAGAGTTGGCGCACGCGCTCGTATTCCTCTATCTCGCTCTCAAACATCGTCTATCAGTAGCCAAAAATCTCAGCGGTCGAAACGCGCTTTACTGGACCATACTTCTGCAGGGCGGCCATATCGAGCTCGCGCTCGTTGCCGAGGATGATGTAGCGGTAGGGCTTGCGGGCTATCTGCTGCTGCTCAAAGTCGACAATGTCCTTCATCGTCAGCTGGGGCAGGGCAGCGTAGATCTTCTCATTCAGGTCGTAGTCGAGCCCCAAGTCGCGGGCATTGATCCAGGCATTGATGAGCGCAAACTTCGTGGTGCGCTGGCTGGCCAGCTGCTTCGTCAGGGCCTCCTTGGCAATCTGCAGCGAGGCATCGCTCTGCGGGATGGTGTCGAGGATGGTGTGGAAGTGGGCGACGCAGTCCATCATCTTGTCGTTCTGGGTGATGATGTGTGTGAAGAAGTCCTCCGTCTGGTCTTTATAGCCGGGACGTCGATACATGGCCCAGGCGTTGTAGGCCAGGCCGCGCGTCTCGCGCATCTCCTGGAACACCACGGTGTTCATGCCAAGTACTCGTTGAACAGAGCCTGTACGGCAACCTCGTCGACATTCCACTGGCGCTGCTCATTATGGTACATCCGCATATAGATGTTCTTGGCATCGTAGGGAGCAATCAGGATCTCACTCTCCGGCGTAGGCTGCGTGACATAGTTCTTGTTCTGAGGCACGGGCTTGAGCTCGGCGGTGAGGGGGTCGAAGTGAGAGGCAAGGGCTTCCTCCAGGTCTTCCTCGTCCATCGGGCCATAATATAACAAAGTATGCTCATACTGGCTGAGGTTCTTCAGCAGGTCGAGCAGTTCCTGCGGGTTGGTCTGTCGCAACTGGGCAGTGGTCAGCAGATTGCGCTGGGAATTGTAGGGGCCGTAGACACCGTAGTTAAACAGGCAGTTGAAGCAGGTGCGCTGGTCGAGCTTGGCATCGGCACGGGCCTTGTCAACCAGCCCGACATACATATCGTAGGCATCCTGGTCGACTTTGGCGTGCTGGAGCAGGTCTTCGAGCAGTGCCAGTGCCTCGGCCATATTCTCACCCAGACCGCTCAGGGTGACATTGATGATGCGGTCGCCTACATTGATGTTGTATTCGCAGGCCAGCTTATAGAACTGCTGCTTCACCTGTTGGGGTGTCAGCTTGTCGGTTCCCAAATAGTCTAAATAGTCGGCAGCATAGTCATAGCGCACGTCGGCCTGCTTGCCGAACTCGTAGCGGAATGAAAGCTGGAAGCGGCCGTTCTCGGTGTTCTGCACGTAGGCGTAGGGCAAAGCCTCACCCCCCGCCCTCTCCTGGGGGAGAGGGAGCGTGCCAAAGGTGAGGTCGCGCTTGAAGTCAACGAACTTCGGCTCGATGGGCTTCACGTTGCTGTTTTGGATGTCCTTCACAAACTGACTGACGTTGTCGCGGTTGGCGGCAATCGGCGTGATGGCTGGCTTGTCAATCTTCTTCTCGTTGGGGTCGGTGCCCTGCCGCTTGTAGACGGCGGCATAGCCGTCGGTGAAGTGGCGGGTTGCAAAGTCAGAAATCTGCTGCTTGGTCATACCCTCCAACCGTTGCAGGCGTGTGGCCACCTGCTCCCACGGCGTGCCGATGATGAAGGCGTCGACAAACATATCAGCCCGGGAACGGTTGTCCTCCAAGGCATTGTAATACTGCAGCTTCAGGTTGTTGATGACCGACGGCAGCAGGTCGTCGCTGAACTCGCCCTTCTTCAGTTTGCCAATCTCTTCAAGCAGCAGCTGGCGCACCTCGTCGAGCGTCTGGCCCTCCTTGGGCGTACCTGCCAGTATGAACATCGAGTAGTCCATCAGCGGCTCTACCCCACCCCACGCACTGAGCATCTTCATCTGCTGGTTGATGTCGAGATCGATGAGTCCGGCGGTACCGTTGCTGAGCATGTGCTCGATGACCTGCAGGGTATCGTTCTGCAGCGAAGCACCGCGGCCGAAGCGCCAGCCCAACCAGATGGTCTCAGCCTCGGGCCCGATGACGGCCGTGTCCTGCGGCTCGGTGTACACGGGCTGCTCGGGGAACGTGGGCTGGGCGACATCGTCGCCGGGCTGCCACTGTCCGAAGTACTTGTCGATGGTGGCTATCACCTCGTCGGGGTCGAAGTCGCCAGCCATGCAGATGGCCACGTTGTTGGGCACATACCATTTGGCGAAGTAGTTCTTGATATTCGTGATCGAGGGATTCTTCAGGTGCTCCTGCGTGCCGATGGTGGTCTGCAGGCCGTAGGGATGGGTCGGACAGAGCTTGCGGCTCAGTGCCTCATAGAGTTTGCGCACATCCTGCGTCAGTCCGATGTTGTACTCCTCGTAGACGGCCTCCAGCTCGGTGTGGAAGCCGCGGATGACCATGTTCTGGAAGCGGTCGGCCTGGATCTTGGCCCAGTTCTCAACCTCGTTCGAGGGGATGTCCTCGGTGTAGCAGGTCACGTCGTTCGAGGTATAGGCGTTCGACCCTTCCGAGCCGATGGCGGCCATCAGCTTGTCGTACTCATTAGGGATGAAGTACTGGGCAGCCACCTGCGAGACGCTGTCGATGCCGCGGTAGGCGGCACGGCGCTCCTCGGGGTCGGTCAGACGGCGGTACTGCTCATAGCGCTGCTCGATGTCGGCCAGCAGCGGTGCCTCGGCCGTGGAGTCGGTCACGCCGAACTTGCCCGTGCCCTTGAACATCAGGTGCTCCAGGTAGTGGGCCAGGCCAGTAGTCTCAGCCGGGTCGTTCTTCGAGCCGGTGCGCACGGCGATGAACGTCTGTATCCTCGGCTGCTCCTTGTTCACACTGAGGTACACCTTCAGCCCGTTGTCGAGCGTGTAGATGCGGGTCTTCGACAGGTCACCCTTCACCTCGTCGTACTTGTACTTGCCGCCACAGGCTGTCAGCATGATCAGCGGCATCAGGAAAAGCAATAACTTCTTCATCTTGCAGATTATTGAGTGCATGAATAATTCCAATATGGTTACAACTCACAGTCAGCCAATCTTCCAGCCCTCCACCCGGCGGGTCTGGCTACTGAAGTTCACACCTATCTTATATAATGTGCGGGGGTCGGCGGCGAAAGGGGCAGCATACTGCTTGGCCTCTATCTGCTGCAGGGCCTCATCGGCACTGCGGTCGAGCTTGAACTCCAGGATGTAGACGTAGTCAGCAGTCTTCACGAGCATGTCCATACGCCCGTCGGTGGTGTGGCGCTCAACCTCGGTGTAGAAGCCCATCATCCGGAATACAAGGCTCACGGCGTTGTGGAAGTACAGCTCGGCATCGCCCGCCACTTCGTAGTCGCCCTGGGCGAAGAACGACTCCAAGCGCTGCATGAACTGCTCGGGCTTGCCTGTCTCTACGTCTTTTACAAAATTGGCGATGAAATGTTGTCCCTCACCCATTCCTTTCGGTGTGTAATACTGCATCAGGAACTTCGTGAAGCCACGCTCTACCTCCTCGTTGGGAAATCCCAGACGATAGCTCCCGAAGCGAGGGTCGTAGTCCTTGATGGTAAGGTAGCCGCTCTGGTAGATGATAGGCAGCGGACTCTTGTCGATGCTGTCGAGGCTGCCGAGCAGGTCGGCCGTCACCTCCTCGCTGGTCAGGCGGTCGAGGTCGTAGGAGTGCTGCCTGATGACCGACACAATGTAAGACGGTGTGCCCGTCTCAAACCAGTAGTCCTTGAAACGCTTGCGGTCGAGGGTGTTCAATAGACTGTAGGGGTTGTACATGCCCACAGAGCCCGCCTCGAAGTGGTAGCCGTCGTAGCGGCGCTTCAGGGTGGCATAGCACTCTTCCTTGGTCATCCCATTCTTATCTGCCAGAAGCTGCACTTCGGAGTCGAAGTTGGCATGAATCTCCGCCTCGGTGATGCCACATAGCTCGGCATAGCGCTCATCCATCGAGATGTCAGTGAGGTTGTTCAGGTCGCTGAACACGCTGACCTTCGAGAACTTCGTGCCCCCCGTGAACAGCCCGAACTGGATGTAGGCGTCCATCGACTTGGCTACGCCGAAAAGGGCCTTCAGCGTGCTGCGGTAGTCATCCTGAAGCTCAGGGTTGCCAATGGCTTGTAGGACGGGTTTGTCGTACTCGTCGACAAGAATGACGACCTTCATGCCGGTCTTCTCGTTGGCTGTACGAATCAGGCTCTTGAAGCGTTGTGTGGGGGTGGTGTCGTTTTCGTCGCGTCCATATATCAGCTCCCACTGCCGGAAGTGCCAGTCAAGCACGGCGTCCAGGGCGGCCGGCGAGTCGTACTTCTCGGCGTTCAGGTCCAAGTGGAGCACGGGGTACTGCAGCCAGTCTTGCTCCAGCTGCTCCATTGCCAGCCCCCGGAATAGTTCACGCTTGCCCAGAAAGTAGGCCTCGAGCGTAGAGATGAGCAGGCTCTTGCCGAACCGGCGCGGACGGCTGAGGAAAAAATGCTGCTCGGCCTTGGCCATCTGATAGACCAGTGCTGTCTTGTCGACGTAGGCGAAGCCGCCCGTCCTGAGCTTCTCGAAGCTCTGTATGCCAAGGGGGTATTTCATGCTGTCGGGTGATAGGGGGTTAATTCTCGTAGTCAATCTCGTGGTCGAGCTTCTCAAGGAAGTCATCGTAGACATCTTGGTCGACGTCGCCCAGACTGAACTCTTTCTCGGCATCCTTGCGAATCTCGGCAATCCAGGCACGACGGGCACGGACATAGTCTTCGCGGATGCGCTCACAGGCCGTCTCGTCGAGTTCGTCTAAGTGGTAATAGTCGAGAATCATCTGGTAGCTCCAGACCCAGCGGTAGTCGCTGTAGTGGTTGTTGATGTCGGCAAAGCGGTCGAGCACTTGCGCAATGTTCTCAATCGCGCCCTCCTTAATGTCGTCAATCAGGCGCTGCTCCTCGGTCACGGGCAGCAGCAGGCCGCTGAGGTCAGTCCAAGGACCCTTGCCGACCTCCGACTTCGGCATACCGAAGAACCCCTCCTTCACGGCACGCTTCAGCACGGCTCCCATATAGATGCGCAGGGCGATGTCGTAGTACTTCAGACCCTTCTGCAAGGACGATGCGTTGATGACATACTCATGGAAGTTGTACGACGACACGTTGTCGCCGCTGGCCTGGCGCAAGGCTTCCAGAATCATGATGCCCTGCATAATCTCGCCGACGGTGAACGGACTGAGCCAGTCGAAGTTGATAATCGACTTCTTCGACTGCTTCGAGCGCTTGTCGCGCTTCGGCCACTTCTTGATGTCGCGGTAGAGTCCGACGGTGGTGATGTTGCGTCCCGGTACGAGATACATCGTATCTCCGTAGGCCATGAGGTAGCTGAAGGGCAGACAGCGCGTGTCGGGATGGTGCATCAGCTTGCCGAAGCAGACGGAGAAGGCGCCGATGGTGGCCGGCATGAGCACGTAGGAGCCAGAGGCAGTCTTCGTGCCGCGCTCCAGGGTGCCGTAGTGCATGGGGCCCATCTTGTAAGCGTGGTTCGAGAAGTTGGTGTTCGAACCGGCATTATAGAATGAGAACTGACCACCGATGAGGAGGCTCGACTTGTGGTGACTGGCAGAGAACGGACCGCAGAAGGCGGCGCAGGCCTCGCCGTTAGCCATAAAGGAGTTGGCGAAGAACAAGCTGGCCTCGGCGGTGAAGCCATTGGTAATCTGGCAGGCCTCGCCCACGAAGCAATCCTGCATCTTCACCGAGTTGTTGATCGAGCAACCGTCGCAGATGATGGAGTTCTCGCAGATGACGCCCGTGCCGATGAACACGCTGGCATCTTCAGAGCTGAGGATCGTACACTCGTTCAGACGGGCGCAGCCGCTGATTTCGCAGTCGCCCTTGATGACGGTGTTCGTGATGTCCTTCGTATTGATAATCTTCACGCGGTTGCCGATGATGCCACGGTCGGGCGTCGAAATGCGCACCTCGTCGTCGATGAGCTGTTTCAGACGGTTCATCAGTTCGCGGTCGTTGTGATACTTCACCATGAAAGCAGCCAACTGTGAGTTCAGCTCGCGGAAGAGCGTCACGTTGCCGTCGCCCATCTCGTTGAGTACGGAGATGGTGGAGCCGGCGCCGTAGCTGGCCCCCTCGAGCGTCTCCAATGTCGAGATGTTCGATATGTAGCAGTCGTCGCCGATGGTGTAGTTGTTAATGTAGTTGCCCACCTTCTCAATCAGGCAGTCGTTACCGACGTTGACATTGCGCAACGTGGCGTCGTTGATGCCCGAGTGCTTGAAGAAGCCCTTAGTCACCTCCACACACTTGTTGAACACGCCAAGGCGGATGTCGCCGTAGAACATCACGCGGTGGAAGTTGTAGGGTTTAAAGCCTTCGGCCACCATCACCCGCTGCCAGTCCTCGGCCCAGCAGACGTTATGCTCAAGAATCTCAATCTCGCTTTGAGTCAGTTGTCTGTATTCATTCATAGTCTTGGTATAAAAAGTCGTTATATGGATATTTCTGTACGTGCAGTTCGCGCACTCTACCATATAATAACGCGCGAAGCTCGTCAATATTGTGTTTCTGTTTGGCAGAAATAAAGATGCAGTCGTCGCCAAGCCTGGCCATCCACGTGCGCTTCAGTTCGTCGAGCGAAATGTTTTCACGCGTCGGCTCCGTCAGGTCGTCCTCGTCCTGGGGCGTCCACGTGTAGGCATCAATCTTGTTGAACACCATCATCGACGGTGTCTCGGCACAGCCCAGGTCGGCCAGTGTCTTCTCCACCACCGTAATCTGCTCCTCGAAGTCGGGATGCGAGATGTCCACCACGTGGACCAGCAGGTCGGCCTCGCGCACCTCGTCGAGCGTCGACTTGAACGACTCCACCAGGTCGCTGGGCAGCTTGCGGATGAAGCCCACGGTGTCGGCCAGCAGGAAGGGCAGGTTGTCGATGGTTACCTTGCGCACCGTCGTGTCGAGCGTGGCAAAGAGTTTGTTCTCGGCAAACACCTCGCTCTTAGAGAGCAGGTTCATCAGCGTCGACTTGCCCACGTTGGTATAGCCCACCAAGGCCACACGGATGAGGCGACCGCGGTTCTTCCGCTGCGTTGTCTTCTGCTGGTCAATCTCCTTCAGACGCTGCTTGAGCAGCGTGATGCGCTGCAGAATGATACGGCGGTCCATCTCCAACTGAGTCTCACCGGGGCCGCGCAGTCCTACGCTTCCCTTGCCGCCGCCCGAGCCCGAGCCGCCGCCCTGGCGCTCAAGGTGGGTCCACAACCGCTGCAGGCGGGGCAGCATATAGCGGTGCTGTGCCAGCTCCACCTGCGCCTTGGCCTCAGCCGTCTGGGCACGCATGGCAAAGATGTCGAGAATCAGACTAGTGCGGTCCAGGATTTTCACCTGCAGTTCCTTCTCGATGTTGCGCAGCTGCTTGGCCGACAGCTCGTCGTCGAAGATGACCATGCCGACCGGCTCCTCTGCATCCTCACAGTCCTTGATGTATTGCTTGATTTCCAGAAGCTTGCCGCTGCCGACGTAGGTTACTGCACTCGGCCCCCCTACCCTTTGGGTGAACCGCCTGACGACCACAGCTCCTGCTGTCTCGGCCAGGAACTCCAGCTCGTCTAAGTATTCCTTGGTCTTCGCCTCGTCCTGCTGGTTGGTAATCAGTCCCACAAGCACCGCCGTCTCGGCCTTCGCTTCTGATATGACAAATTCCTTCATTCAGTACGTTTTTTATTTTTTCGGCTACAAAAGTAATAATTCTGTCGGAATTATGCAAGTATTTCAATTCTTTTTCGTACCTTTGCCGACGACAAAAACTACTACACAATGAAACAACTACTACTCTACACTACGATTGCACTGCTAAGTGCCGGTACAAAGGCACAAACGAACTACGACTACTCAAAACTGAGCACCGAACGTCTGAACCGGGGTGTGGTGGCCGTGAGAACAGAGGATGGCAAGGTTGCCGTCAGCTGGCGCACGCTGAAGAGTGACCCCAAGGGCCAGCCCTACGACATATACCGTAACGGCGTGAAACTAAACGCGAAACCACTCACCACCGGCGGCTCCTTCTTCATTGATGAGCAGCCACTCCAGGCCGATGCCACATACGAAGTGCGCGGCGGTGGCCAAAACGGGCAATGGCTCCTGAAGGCCGACGCCCCCGCAGGCTATCTGCCCATCGCCATACAGAAGCCCGAGAGCGGCCAGGTGCCTGTCATGCAGCAGACGCCGCCACCAGGACGACGGCCAGGACGATGGCGCGACAACGGCAACTATGAATACACGGCCAACGACTGTTCGGTGGGCGACGTCGACGGCGACGGACAATACGAGATATTCCTGAAGTGGGAACCCACCAACGCCCACGACAACTCGCACGACGGCTATACCGGCCCCGTCATCATCGACTGTTATAAATTTGGCGAAGGAAGCTCCCACCTCCTCTGGCGCATCAACTTAGGCCGTAACATCCGGGCCGGCGCCCACTATACGCAGTTTATGGTCTACGACTTCGACGGCGACGGCCGCGCCGAGCTGATGTGCAAGACCGCCGACGGCACTATCGACGGCCAGGGCCAAGTGATCGGCGACTCCCTCGCCGACTACCGCAACAAGGCCGGACGCATACTCGAAGGCCCCGAATACCTCACCGTCTTCGACGGTCTGACAGGCCGCGCCTTAGACAGCAAGCCCTACATTCCACAGCGCGGCGACGCCTCTGCCTGGGGCGACAGCAATGCCAACCGTTCCGACCGATTCCTCGCTGCCGTCGGCTATTTAGGAAACTCCTCCCTTGATGGGGGAGACCGGGAGGTGGCTTCCGCTATCTTCTGCCGAGGCTACTACACCCGCAGCGTCATTGCCGCCTGGGACTGGGACGGACGGGAACTGAAAAACCGCTGGACCTTCGACACCAACGTGCCGGAATGGCGCAGCTACGCCGGACAGGGTAATCACAACCTCCGCGTGGCCGATGTCGACGGCGACGGCTTCACCTACGGCTCGATGGCCATCGACCACGACGGACGCGGACTCTACAACACCCGCATGGGTCACGGCGACGCCATCCACCTCATTGCCGACCCGAAGACCGACGAGCTCTACATCTGGGACTGCCACGAGAACCGCCGCGACGGCTCCGAACTAAGGAACGCCCGCACTGGCGAGGTCGTCTTCCAAATCAGGAGCAACACTGACGTAGGCCGCTGCATGGCCGCCGACATCGACCCCACCAACTACGGCTGCGAGATGTGGTCGACCGACAGTCACGGCATACGGACGATGAAGGGCGACGTGCTCTATTCGGCACAGGATGCCAACGACCCGCAGCACGACAATTCGCTGGTGCTCGGAGGCCGGTGGCTCTCGGTGAACTTCGGCATCTGGTGGGACGGCGACCTGCTGCGCGAGCTGCTCGACCGCAGCACCGTGTCGAAATATGACTGGACGAACCACACCATCGTGGATATTCAGAAGTTCGACGGCCAGTTCAACAACGGCACAAAGTCGAACCCCTGCCTACAGGCCGACCTCCTCGGCGACTGGCGCGAGGAGGTGCTCGTCCGCAACCGCGAGTCCACCGAGCTCCGCCTCTACGTCTCGGCCATCCCCACCGACCATCGCATCAACTGTCTGATGGAGGACATCCCCTACCGTCTCTCGGTAGCCACCCAGAACGTCGCCTACAACCAGCCCCCCGAGCCGGGCTACTACATCGGCCCCGACCGCACGGACTATCTGAAATAAGTCGGCTACTCGTAGTCGTCAATCACGGCGTTCATCATGTCCATCATCGGTTTGGCAGCCCGGAACATACGCTCCGTCTCGTCGAGCCACCCGTCTCCCTGATAGAAGTCGTCCGCCACCCGATGCCAGCAGCAGTAGTCCTTCAGGCGCAGGTAGTCTATATGTTCCCAGTCGCGTGGGAACCCCGAGGGACAGGTCTTAAGCTTCTCAAGTCCGAAACCCTGCGGCTGGTCCCAGCTCGACACATCGGTAGGCGTCTTGAAACTGCTATCCGCCTGACTGCCATAGTACTTCAGGAACTCCGGGCTCTGCACACACCTCAGCCATTCCTCCGTGTTCGCCATTATCTCGTTGCGACACGAAGTCAGGATGTTCGTCGGCAGCCAGTAGTTGCCGCAGGCCACCATACAGTGGTCAGGCTCCAGGTGCAGGTAATAGCCGCCATGAAGTCCCTTCTTGCCGTGAGCCGCGATATACGCTCCGAAGTGGCCCTTATAGGGCGACTTGTCGTTCGAGAAGCGCGTGTCGCGGTAGAACCGGTAGGTACAGTCCTTCACCGTCAGGTGGGCAATCGAGGCATCAAACGTCACGATGCGCTCCAAAGCCTGCTGCACGCCCCGCTCGAAGTCGGCCCTGACGGCCTCATACTCCTTCTTATGCTCCTGAAACCAGCTCCGCTCATTATGCGCCTTCAGCCTTCGCAGGAACGTCAATATTCGTTTTGCATCCATAGTTCAAGTCTTCTTTCCTGTTCTATTCAGAACTTGTCTTTTTCCTTTGCAAAGTTAAACAGAAAAAGCGAAAGCGCCAAATGATTAGCAGGAAAAGAATGAGGACGACCTCAAATTGTCATCTCGGAGTCCAACGACACTATCAGCCCTACAACGACGGCTACCAACAGCCATTTCATGTAAGTC
>CAJOLE010000092.1 GCA_905235325.1 uncultured Prevotella sp.
GGTTGGAGGTTGACGGGATGAATGGGCTGAATGGGCAGAATGGGAAAAGGCGGCGGGTTTTACTGAAAAGGCGGCGGGTTTTGGGGAAAAGGCGGCGGGCTTTGGATGGAAAGTTACTATGTTTGCAGGTGCAAACATAGTAACTTGAATAATATTTGTTCCTGATAAAAATTCAACCCTTCATCGTTCTTGCATAGCTCTGTCAGTCAGCGCCAATCGCGTCTCTCTCACGTTGGTTTAACAACCGAAACTTACGTTCTCCGAGAATGCTGTTCTTGGCTGCCTCCATTACAGTCTTGCCAAACGAATTGAGAGCACCATGGAATTGCTCGCTGATATTTGCGTTCTGAGCCTTCGTCCAGTCGTCAATATTTCCAAAACGAGGTGGACGCTCCGTAATTTTGGGAGGTCTCACCTTAATCTCTGGCACATCAAAGCGGACATAAGCTACATCGTAATAGTTCACTTTTTCTTTGATGACCTCCAATTCTGTCATCTTTTGTTCGAGTTTTTGCTGTTTGTCAGTCAGTTTTGCATTGCAGTCAGAGATATGCCTTTCCACATCAGTCTTCTTCCGATTGTATTCGTCAAGTGAAATCTTACCTGCTGACAATTGGTTCTTGAGGTCGGCAAGGTCGGAAGTGAGTTGTGTTTTCTGAGTCGTGAGATTCTTGCACATTGTTTGAAGACCCTTTACGGCAGTCTCCGCTTGTTTCTTCTCTCGGTTGAGAGTTTCGGTCATTGCTTTTGCAGAAAAAGATGATAGGGATTCATTTTTGTACAGCGCAACCAGTTAATATAATAGAATGAATATGGAACAGACAAGAATGTTGGGGGCTTGTTGGTGATATCATCGGATCAACCTATGAGTTTAGGAACGTGAAGTCGGTAGAGTTTCCGTTGTTTCCAGAAGGGTCGATACACATTATTAGTAAACAAAGGCTGAAAACAGCGACTGCCGCCTGGACTTGGTGTCCGGGCGGCAGTCGGGGTTAATGGGGTAGGGGGGAGTTCATGCGTACAGTTCGGCTTTCTTTGCGCGGATGGCCTCGTCGTAGATGTAATCGTCGTAGGTCATCAGCTTGTCGATGGTGCCACGGGGTGTCAGCTCGATGATGCGGTCGGCCACGGTGTTGATAAACTCATGGTCGTGCGAGGCAAAAAGGATGTTGCCCTTAAACTGAATCAGGTTGTTGTTGAAGGCCTGAATCGACTCCAGGTCAAGGTGGTTCGTTGGCGTGTCGAGGATAAGGCAGTTGGCGTTCTTCAACTGCATGCGTGCAATCATGCAGCGCATCTTCTCACCGCCGGAGAGCACGTTGACGTGCTTCAGCACATCCTCCTCCTTGAACAGCATACGGCCGAGGAACGACTTCATCGTCACCTCGTTGCCCGGTCCCCACTGCGAGAGCCAGTCGACGAGGTTCATTTCCGACTGGAAGAACTCCGTGTTGTCAAGCGGCAGGTAGGCCGTCGTGATGGTCACACCCCACTTGAACGTGCCTGCCTGCGCCTCGCGGTTGCCGTTGATAATCTCGAAGAGAGCCGTCATGGCCTTCGGATTATGAGACAGGAAGACGGTCTTCTGGCCTTTCTCGATGGTGAACGACACGTTGTCGAACAGCACTGTTCCGTCGGCATCGACGGCCTTGAGCCCCTCCACCTCGAGAATCTGTGTGCCCGGCTCGCGCTCCATGGCGAAGATGATGCCCGGGTACTTGCGCGTTGACGGCGTAATTTCCTCAACGTTAAGTTTTTCGAGCATCTTCTTTCGAGAAGTGGTTTGCTTCGACTTGGCCACATTGGCCGAGAAGCGGCGGATGAATTCCTCCAGCTGCTTGCGCTTCTCCTCAGCCTTCATCTTCTGGTTCTGAGCCTGGCGCAGGGCAAGCTGCGACGACTCGTACCAGAACGAATAGTTGCCCGAGAAGAGTGTCACCTTGCCGAAGTCGATGTCGACGGTCTGCGTCGATACGGCATCGAGGAAGTGGCGGTCGTGTGAGACCACGAGCACACACTGCTCCAGGTTGCTGAGATACTCTTCTAACCACTGCACGGTGTCGAGGTCGAGGTCGTTGGTAGGCTCATCGAGCAGCAGGTTGTCGGGTTGTCCGAAGAGAGCCTTGGCCAGCATTACGCGCACCTTCTCGTTGTTTGAGATGTCGCTCATCTGCTTGTAGTGCTGCTCTTCCTTCACACCGAGGTTCTGCAGTAGTTGTGCGGCTTCGCTCTCGGCCTCCCAGCCGTTCATCTCGGCAAAGGCTATTTCCAGTTCAGCGGCACGGTTACCGTCCTCGTCGGACATTTCACCCTTGGCATAGAGGGCCTCGCGCTCTTTCATGTTCTTCCACAGAGGCTGGTGTCCCATGAGGACGGTGTCCATGACCGTGAACTCGTCATATTTGAAGTGGTCCTGCTCCAGCACCGACATGCGCTCGCCCGGCAGAATCTCCACGGAGCCCTTGTTAGGCTCCAGCTCACCGCTGATAGCCCTGAGCAGAGTCGACTTGCCGGCACCGTTGGCACCGATGATGCCGTAGATGTTCCCACTCGTAAACTTCAGGTTCACGTCCTTGTAGAGAACCTTCTTGCCAAACTGTATAGCCAGATTTGTGACTGTAATCATGTCCTTGTACTTCTTCCTACTGTTTTACTCAATCACGACAAGTGTCTCGTCCTCCATCACGCTCTGGCCAATCTTCACGCAGATGGCGGTCACCTTGCCGCCCTTCTCGGCCTGCAGGTTGTTGGCCATCTTCATGGCTTCGAGCACGACGACGTTGTCGCCGGCCTGCACCTCCTGACCGACCTCTACCAGGATGTCGGTGATGACGCCAGGAAGCGGCGACTTCAGGGCAGAGCCTGCTCCTCCCTGCGAGGGAGCAGCCGCATTGCCATTTCCCGATGCGGGGCTTTCGCCCTCCTCTCTGCGGGGGAGGGGACGTGGGTGTGGCTTCTGCTCTTCTTCGTGCTCCATCTCCACCTTGAATTCCTCGCCGTTGACGGTGAGCGTGGCGATGTTGTCTGTGATGTCTCCGATGGCAACCTCATATTTGTTGCCGTTGATGGTATACTTGTATTCCTTCATGTCGCTATTGATTTAGGGGCGGGCTGTCATTGATAGCGAGGCAAGGTTCCACATCGTCGTATGCTCGGCAATCGTTATCTTGCCGGTCTCGATGTCGTGGACGTTGTTGCCTAAGTGCTCATGGAGCGCCAACGCTATAGCCGCATATACTTCATTGTTCATACACTAAAGGGGTTTGTGTTACATCGGAATGTTACCGTGCTTCTTGGCGGGCAGCGCGTCGCGCTTGGTGGCCAGCTGAGCCAGTCCGCGGCAGATGCGGAAGCGCGTGTTGCGCGGTTCGATGACATCGTCGATATAGCCGTACTTCGCTGCCTGGTAGGGATTGGCAAACAGCTCGTTGTACTCATCTTCCTTCTCAGCGATGAATGCCTTCACGTCCTCGCCGGCCTCCTTCTTGGCCTTCGCCTCCTTGGCGTAGAGCACGGCGGCAGCACCAGAGGCACCCATGACGGCAATCTCTGCCGAGGGCCATGCGTAGTTGAGGTCGGTATGCAGCTGCTTGGAGCCCATCACGATGTGGGAGCCGCCATACGACTTACGCAGCGTGACCGTAATCTTGGGCACCGTAGCCTCGCCGTAGGCGTAGAGCAGCTGGGCACCGTGCAGGATGACGGCGTTGTACTCCTGACCTGTACCGGGCAGGAAGCCGGGCACGTCGACAAACGAGATGATGGGGATGTTGAAGGCATCGCAGAAGCGGACAAAGCGCGCGCCCTTGCGGCTTGCGTTCACATCGAGCACACCAGCGTAGCAAGTCGGCTGGTTGGCTACGATGCCGACGCTCTGACCGTTGAAACGGGCGAATCCGACAATGATGTTTTTGGCGAACTTAGGCTGTACCTCAAAGAACTCATGGTCGTCGGTGACGGCGAGTATGACCTTATACATGTCGTAGGCCTCGTTGGGGTTCTCGGGGATAATCTCGTTCAGCTCGTCCTCTAAACGGTTGATGGGGTCGTCGCACTTGCGGCGCGGAGCTACCTCCATATTGTTCGAGGGGATGTACGACAGCAGCGTCTTGATCATCTGTAGACCCTCCTCCTCGGTCTTGGCCGTGAAGTGGGTGACACCCGACTTCGTCGAGTGAACCGATGCACCACCGAGGTGCTCTTGGTCGATGTCCTCGCCGGTGACGGTCTTCACCACCTTCGGACCCGTGAGGAACATATAGCTTGTGCCCTCCATCATCAGCGTGAAGTCGGTGAGGGCGGGGCTGTAGACGGCGCCGCCGGCACAGGGGCCGAAGATGCCGCTGATCTGCGGGATGACACCCGAGGCCAGGATATTACGCTCGAAGATTTCGGCATAGCCGGCCAATGCGTTGATACCCTCCTGAATGCGTGCACCACCCGAGTCGTTGATGCCGATGACGGGAGCACCCATCTTCATGGCCATGTCCATCACCTTGCAAATCTTCTGGCTCATGGTCTCGGAGAGCGAACCGGCATGTACGGTGAAGTCCTGTGCAAAGACGAACACCAGTCGTCCGTCGATGGTACCGCTGCCTGCCACCACGCCGTCGCCGGGGAACTGCTTTTTCTCCATGCCGAAGTTGTGGCAACGGTGCTCCTTGAACATATCGTACTCTTCGAACGATCCTTCGTCGAGCAGCATGTCGATGCGCTCGCGGGCGGTGTACTTACCGCGGTCGTGCTGTTTCTGTATGGCTTTCTCACCGCCGCCCAAACGGGCCTTCTCGCGGTTCTCTATCAGCTGCTTGATTTTCTCTAATTGCTTTGACATCTTGTTGTTTTTTTCGTTAATTCGATGTTTCGATGTTTCTTTCTTCCGCTAACACGAATTACTCCGGGTGTTCGCAGAGTTCGGTCAGTATGCCGGCTGTGGACTTCGGGTGCAGGAAGGCGATGTTCAGACCCTCGGCACCCTTGCGGGGCTGCTGGTCGATGAGCCGTACACCCTTCTCGCTGACCTCGGCCAGTGCGTTGGCAACGCCGTCTTCAATGCAGAAGGCTACGTGGTGAACGCCCTTGTTGCCCTTGTCAATCCACTTCTGGATGGTGCTTTCGGGCGATGTCGGCTCCAGCAGTTCAAGCTTCACCTCGCCGCACTTCAGGAAGGCGGTCTTCACCTTCTGGTCTTCCACTACTTCTGTTGCATAACACTCCAGCCCCAGCACGTCCGTGAAGAACGGCAGGCTTTCCTCAATGCTCTGGACAGCAATGCCCAGATGCTCTATGCGTGAAATCTTCATAATGATAAAAAAATTAGTATATATACATATTTTGTGCAAAGGTACACAAAAGAAGTGAGATGTGAGTGGCGAAAAGTGAAAAGTTGCAAAGTCTTGTATTTATTTAACTTTTCACTTCTCACTCCCTGCGGGGGAATTGGGGCTGGGGTGGGGCTATAACTCTATCGTTATCTTTCCGTTGATCTGGCGTCCTGTCAGGTAGTTGGGCACCGCCCACTGACGATTCGTCACGTCCGTAACCCAGTAGTAACTGTTGACGTTCGAGATGCCGAAGAGGTTCAGGCAGTCAAGTCCCAACCAGACGCTTCTCACTCTTAACTTTTGGCTTATCGCTCCCTTGTACGCCAGCCACGACATACCGATGTCGGCGCGCTTGTATGCCGGGGCGCGGAAGTTCTGCTGCTCAATGCCGCGGTGCGGCGCACCGAAGGGCAGGCCGTCGGCATAGGCCAGCCGGAGCGTCATCTTCCATCGCTCCGTTCCGGGGAAGTAGTCGGTGAAGTGCAGGTTGATGGCGTAGCGCTGGTCGGTGGGCAGGGGGAAGTAGCTTCCACCGTCCATCTTCTGCCCCGTCTTCATCAGCGAGAACGTGAGCCATGAGTCAGTGCCGGGCACGAACTCACCGAACATCTTCAGGTCGAGGCCTGCCGTGTAGCCCGAGCAGAGGTTCTCGCCGTAGTAGGTCACCTTCACGTTCTGCACGTTGTAGGGCACGAGGTTCGACAGGGCCTTGTAGTAGGCTTCGGCCGTGAAGCGGAAGGGTCGCTCCGCCATCTTGAAACGGTAGTCGAAGGCAGCAATGAACTGGATTGACCGCTGACTCTTGATATGGTCGTTCAGCGTCACCACCGTCCTGCTGCCGACGGTCGTCGTGTCTCTAAGCTCCTTGAAGAATGGTGCTTGGTAATAGAGTCCTGTGGCAAACCGGAACGTCATGTCCTGGTTGAATGCCGGCACGATGGCCAGTGAGGCGCGTGGCGACACCGTCGTCTCCTTGTTCCACGACCAGTTCGAGAACCTCACGCCGTAGTTCAGCGTGTAGAGCGTCTCTTGGCTTGGCGATGCCCAGCGGTAGGTGTCCTGCACGTAGCCCTCCAACCGTCTTGACGTCATGTCGCTCTTCGAGCTGAGCGTGTAGATCAGGTCCAGCCTGTCGCCGGTGTGCGGTATGGAGTAGCCCGAGGAGTCGCGCATCTCGTACTCCCTGGCCTGCTCCTTGATTTTCTCCCATTTCATCGTCACGCCAGCCTCCACGTTGTGTTGCCTGAACCGCCTGTTGGCCATCAGTTTCACGCTCTGCACGTCGGCTGTCAGGTAGTTGCGGGCGTGCTCCATATAGGTTCCCACGCCTAAGTTTTCCGACGACTGCGTGTCGTCCAGCCAGTATTGTCCCTGTATGTCGTAGGTCTCCTGCTCCTTCGTGTGGAAGGCCGAGGCTATCAGCTTGACGGTGGCCGAGTCTGTAAAGTGGCGGGCTAAGGAGAGCGTGCCGAAGTAGGTGCGGAACATATCCTTCTCCTGACCGTCGAAGTAGACCTTGAACGACTTCACGTCCTCCATCGTGCCGAAGCTGGTTTCGCGGTCCTTGGGCTTGAACGTATATCTGTTTTCTGAGATGTTTCCTATCAGGTCCACCGTCCACCGCCTGTTGGGCTTCCAGCTTATGTAGGTCTGGTAGTCCAGGAAGTTCGGCTTATACTCACCCGTCGTTTCCAGCGACCCCAACAGATATTTGTTCGTCTTGTATCTCAGTCCATGCGACATGGTGAATCGGGGAGTTGGGGAGTTGAGTAGTTGAGGAGTTGAGGAGTTCCCGTTCCCGTTTTTACTCGCATACCCAAAGTAGACGCTGCCGCCTAATAGCGAGGCCGTCGCCGAGGCCTCCATGCGCTCCGGCGTGCGGTAGGTGATGTCGAGCACCGACGACATCTTGTCGCCGTATTTCGCCTCGAAGCCGCCGCTCGAGAATCCCACCTTCTCGACCATGTCAGAGTTGATAATGCTCAGTCCCTCCTGCTGGCCGGAGCGGATGAGCAGTGGTCGGTAGACCTCCACATTATTTATATATACCACGTTCTCGTCGAACGAGCCGCCGCGCACGTTGTACTGGCTCGACAGTTCGTTGTGGGTCGACACGCCCGCCTGCTGCTGGATCATCTCCTCGACGGCATTGCCCGTCACCGACGGCGTGTTCCTGATGTTCTTAATGTCAAGCTGTTCGGTGCCTGTTGTCTGCCTGCGCCGCTCGGTGACGACCACCTCCTGCATGGCGTCTATATGGCTCATCACAATCTGGACGGTCAGTGTTCCCTTGGGATTCTTGAACGTCCTCGTCCTCGGTTTGTAGCCCACCATTGTGAACCTAACTGTAACGGAGTCAGCAGAATGCAGATTGATGTTAAACTCGCCCTTCAGGTTTGTCATCGTCAGCTTCGCCTGCTCCAGACAGGTCACCGACGCCAACTCCATGGCATTGCCGTCCTCGTCGACGACCTTCCCTTTCAGCGTGAAGTCGTCGGCCAGAAGCCTGACTGTTGTCAACAGCAGGAGGCAGACCATGAGCAGTTTCCGTTTGATGTTCATCGTTAGATAATAACGCAGGAAACGTTTTTTTATTGTATTTTCCGCAAAATTGCAAAAAAATCCGTACCTTTGCACCCGGAAATAAAACTAAAACGAAAACAAGATTAAGACAACGATAGATGAATACGCAAAACACCCCCGTTCACGTCCGTCTCTGGCACTGTGACTTCTGGCTGCTGGCCATCAGCAACATGCTTCTCTCGGTGGCTGTGTATATGCTGATTCCCACGATGCCTGTGTGGCTGTCTCAGGAGGAGAACTTCTCGCCCGCTGAGGTGGGAATCTCTATGGGAGTCTTTGCCGTCGGGCTCTTTCTCTTCGGGGCTTTCTGCTCGTGGCTCGTCCAGCGCTACCGCCGCAACGTGGTGTGCGTCTGTGCCATAGCGGGTATGGCAGCCAGCATCGCCGTCCTCTATTATGTCGAGAGCCTCCACAGTCAGTTCGTCGAGTTATGGGTCATACTCCTGCAGCGCCTGTTGCTGGGAGCCACCTTCGGACTGGCCCAGATGGTACTCTCCAGCACACTGATTATTGACGTCTGCGAGTCTGACAAGCGTACCGAGGCCAACCACTCTGCGGCGTGGTTCTCGCGCTTCGCCCTGTCCTTAGGCCCCTTTGTCGGTCTGGTCCTGTCGCGCAGTCTCGGTTTCAATGCCGTCCTCCTGGGCAGTTTCGGCTGTGCCGCCACTGCCGTCGCTCTCATCCTCATCGTCGACTTCCCCTTCCGCACGCCCAGCGACACGCTGCGCGTCGTTAGTCTCGACCGCTTCTTCCTCACGGGCAGCATGCCCCTTTTCCTCAACCTGCTGCTCATTGCCGTATCGGTAGGCCTGCTGCTGGCGCTGAATCTCACGTTCCGTTTCTACGGCCTTGTCATGGTGGGCTTCCTCCTCGCCCTGCTTGCCCAGTGTTTCGTCTTCCGCGAAGCCGAGCTGAAGAGCGAGATTGTCACTGGGCTGATCCTGCTGCTTGCCGTCCAGCTGATGGCCTACACCCAACCGCTTCCCGTGGTGTGGTATGTCGGCCCTGTCCTCCTCGGCCTGTCCGTAGGCATCATCTGCTCCCGCTTCCTGCTCTTCTTCATCAAGCTCAGCCGCCACTGTCAGCGCGGCACCTCCCAGAGCACCTGCTTCCTGGGGTGGGAGAGTGGTCTCGCCGTCGGCCTTGGTCTTGGCTACGCCCTCTTCCCCGCCGCCGAAGAGAGCCTCCTCGTCACCTCCCTCGTCCTCGCCGTCCTCGCCCT
>CAJOLE010000093.1 GCA_905235325.1 uncultured Prevotella sp.
CATCCGTCTCAGAACGTCCGCTCCACGATGGCTGGCGCTTCCGTCAGGGGAACTCCGAGATATGGCATCCTGCCCAGGTGCCTGGTAACACCCATCTCGACCTGATGCGCGAGCGCATCATCGACGACCCGTTGTTCCGTCTGAACGAGCGGAGCGTGCAGTGGGTGGATAAGGTGGACTGGATGTACGAGACGCACTTCGAGCCTACGACTGCCGAACTGCAAGCCTCTCATCAGACCATCGTCTTCAAGGGGCTCGACACCTATGCCGATGTCTATCTGAACCACCAGCGCATCCTGGTGGCCGACAATATGCACCGCGAATGGCGCTGCGACGTGCGAGGCATTCTGAAGGAAGACGACAACCTCTTGGAGGTCTTCTTCCATAGCCCGGTGAAGGTCAACGTACCAAAGTTCGATGCACTACCCTATCGCCACAACACAGGACCTGACCACTCGCAAATGGGGGGACTCTTCGAAAAGACCAGCTCGCCCTTTGCCCGCACAGCCGGCTTTGAATATGGCTAGGACTGGGGGCCGCGTCTCGTAACCAACACCCCTCCCTTGGGGAGGGGCCAGGGGTGGGTTACGGTTTACCCGCAGGCGGAATGGTCGAAGGCGGGGATATCCTGATGCTACTCCCCCCTCCCTCGGGGAGGGGCCGGGGGTGGGTTTTCTGTGCATACTGTCACCAACATTCTGAACGAGATGAGCATCGAGAAGCTGAGGGAGCTTGCCGCCGGCGTGCTTGCCTACGACATCAGCGGCATGCCCGACGAAGCCCCCGGCAAGACGGAGGAATACAGACAGAAAGTGTTGGCGGTGATGAGCCGTGCCGACCTGATACGCAGCATACTGCTGCAGCCCACGGTGAGGCTCTCGCCGACGGACAACAATACGGGCGTGGAGGCGCAGTACATGATGGAACCGCTGATAAACCTGTATTTCACACGCGACCACAAGCGATGGCAGATGCACCTGGACACTCACTTCAACATCATCGACAGCAACCTGTGCACAATGGTGAGAAGCCGACTGGAAGCACTACCCGGCGACCCAGAGTACAACACCTGCGACATCTGGGCCCGCGAACCCGGCTCAAAGGAATACCACCTGTGGCGGCAGGGCCAGCCCTTTGCAGACTACATTCGCAGCCGCGGCTTCCAGATCATACCCATTGACTATGACGACGAGATGCATTATGGCGTTAAAAGTGTGTCTGCCCATGTCGGGAGAACAACTTGGTATCTGCCCTGAATACCAAGTCTAAGGGGCTTGAAAACGGACTTAGTAAGGCATGCTCTCGAGCGTGTAAATGTCCTCCATGCGGTCGTAGACCACTTTGCCCTCGTAGCCATAGCGGCGGAACAGCGCTTCTATGTATTCCCTCTGTTCGGGCAACAGTGGTTTTTCGCCCTTCAGATACTTATAGTAGCCCCGCTTGTTGCCCAGATACACTGTCAGCTTCTTGCGCATCGGCGTGAAGTCATGCTTCAGTACGTAGTCGTAGCTGTGGCTGAAACCGTAGGCCACCCGCACTGGCTCTGCCGACCGAAACAGTTCGCATTGGTTGCCGTGCAGGGCCTGTGGCACCACGCAGAGGTGATAGCGCAATGTCGCCGGCGACTGCCGGCCGGCAATATAGCGCAGGCATTTGTCGGCTGACGGGCAGTTGTCGTTGAAACAAATAGGACTGTTACGGTGTACGTCCTTGAAGTCAATGTCTGTCATAGTCATGTTCTTTTAGTCAGGAAATCTGCCTGCAAAGTTACGGAAAGTCGAGAGCAAAACAAAAGAATAAATTCTTTTTTTTGCCGAGACGGAGGAACTTCGCGGTCAGCAGACCGCAAAGTTACGGAAAGTCGAGAGCAAAACAAAAGAATTTATTCTTTTTTTGCCGAGACGGAGTAAGTTCGCCATCTTTGATGGCAAAGTTACGAAAAAACGAGAGAAAAGCAAAAGGAAAACTTGTTTTTTCCTATAAGTAGTACATCGGTAGCAGACGAAAACAGCGGAAGGCTGATTGGCACATCCGTTCTACTTTTTGGAACGGCTGACGAAGGGCTTTCTTTCCGAAAACCCATAACTTTGCAGCGCAAATCAGGCCAAGACCATAATTATTATTACAACTACAAAAGATGTTTACGAACAAAGTTTTACTCTCATTTCTTTTCCTGATGGGAACCAGCACGCTGACACTGGCAGCCAACTGGATGGACCGATTACCCGACAATATGTACGTGGCCAACGTGTCCATTCCCGGTACCCACGACTCCGCAACCGGCAGCGGATGGACTTCGGCAATCGTTAACTCAGGAGCCGATACTTACTCGAAGACACAGGAGCTGAGCATCGCCGATCAGTGGGACCTCGGTATCCGTGCCTTCGACTTCCGCCCCGCCGAGCAAAGCGGCTACATGAGTCTGAACCACGGCGTACAGATTACGAAGCTGAAGTTCGAGGAGACGCTGACACAGCTGTGCGGCTACCTTGATGCGAACCCCACGGAGTTCATCGTCATTCACCTGCTGAAAGGTACGGGCGACAACTATGTCTCGCGTGTCAATGCTGTGCTGACCAGTTCAGCCTACGCTAACTACATCAAGGAGTTCCGCACCGACCTCACCGTCGGCGAGCTGCGTGGTCATATCCTCGTGCTCTGTCGTGAGTGGTTGGACTGGGACAGCCAGACGCCGCTGGGCAGCGCTTCGTTCGGTTGGTGGGACGAGACGTCGAAGGCCGAGAACCCTGACGGGGCCGACTCCTACATCCTGTCGCCCACGAGCAACCGTGGCAAAGTGGTGATGCAGGATATAGCAAACACCAGCACCACCGAGAACATGAACAAGAAGAAGTCGCTGATGACCTCTCTGCTGCGCTGGAGCAGCCACCGCTGGACGAACGGCGCCAGCGACATCTGCTGGGTGTTCAACTTCGCATCGGCCTACAACAAGGAGACGTCCCTGATCGGAAACAAGCTGTCTACAAGCGAGGGCTACCGCAGCAATGCAACCGTCACCAACAAGCTGGTCATCGACTACCTGAGTAGGCACACGGGGCCCACCGGCATCATCCTGATGGACTACGTGGGTTGCGACGACACCTACGGCATCGAGGCCGTCAATGCCATCATCGACAATAACTTCGGCCCGCGCCATAATATATATAATAAGGTGGCCGACTTGCAGTGGCTGCACCGCGGTACGCCCTCGGTGGCCGACTACAACAACGACGGGAGGATGGACATCTATTACGGTGGCGAACAGTACGACTGGCAGGTGAAGGGCATGCTCTGCACGCAGCAGGCGGGCGGCTCATTCACCCAGCAGGCATCGAGCGTCAGTGGCGGCAATACGGCTGAGGGACTGCCTCCGATGGTCTACGGCTATTCACGCTGGTTAGACATCGACAACGACGGCAGTCTCGATTTCCTTGTCAACACCCGCTCAGACAACGACTACCAGCCAGGCGACAAGACCTTCCTCTATCGCAACAGCAGCTCTCAGTTTACGAAGGTGGAGGGCACGCCTTTCCTCGACGGCTACAACGAGCATGCCAACAGCTACAATGCAGTCAACAACAGCAGCGTCAGCTTTGCTGACTACGACCGCGACGGATTCCAGGACGTGGTGCAGCAGGCATGGACCGCGGGCGGGCGTGAGGCCGTCCTCTTCCGCAACAATGGCGACGGCACCTTCTCGCGTGCCCTCGACCTGGTGAAGACCTCGCACGGCAGCGTCACCTTCGGCGATCTCAACAACGACGGCTGGCCCGACATCGTGCTGACGGGATGGGAAGACGGCAACCACTACTGCGAGTTCTATATCTACCGCAACAACGGTGACGGTTCCTTCACCCAACTGCGCATGACCGACCAGGGCTTCACCGGCATCTGCAACAGCGACGTCTGCCTGACCGACCTCAATGCCGACGGACTGCTCGACATCGTGGCCACGGGCAACAACGGCGGTGCACGCACCGACATCTACATGAACCAAGGCAGTTTCTCGTTCACTAAGGTCACTGACCATGGCATCGACGGCATCGACGAGGGCACTATCCATGCCGTAGACCTGAACTACGACGGGCGTGCAGACCTCATCCTGACAGGCAACAGCGGCACACAGCTGAGCGATGCCGAGAATGGTGACGGCCAGGGAACACGCATTTACTTGCAGAAGAGCGACGGCACCTTTGTGCTGATGCCCGACACGCAGCTGCCCCCGATGGGGCAGGGCGGACTGGCCATAGGCGACCTGACAGGCCGCGGGGCAATGGACATCGCCATCGTGGGCAACGAAGTGGGCGGTGTCTACCAGCTCGCAGGCGCACCGCAGGTACAGCCCACAGTGCCGACGGGACTCAATGCCACAGTGTCGGCTGACGGCTTGCTGACTGTCTGCTGGAACGCTGCCTCGGAGACAGGCATCAGCGCCTCGGCCTTGGCATATAACGTCTATGTGAAGAACAACAGCACTGGTCAGACCAGCATGCTGCTGCCCGCAAACACCAGCACGGGCCGACTGATGACCATTCAGGATATGCAGAACGCCGTGCGAGGCAACCTGAGCTATAGCGTGAAGCTGACCACCGGCGGAACCTATACCGTGGGCGTGCAGACCGTCGATGCCTCGTTCGTCACCAGCAACTTCGCTACGACGACGGTCGCGTATGAGCACTTGCAGATAGCACAGGCCGATGCCACCACCCGTGTGGCCACGCTCGAAGGCATCCTGACGCAGGCCTCTTTCGCTGCCGTTGAGGATGAAGCCTACACGGCTTACGACCTGACGGGTGTCACCATCAGTGGCAACCAGACCATCACGCCGCAGAACCCCAATACCATCCTTGTCGTCAGCGACACGCAGCGCGAACTGCTGCCTAATACCAACAACCTGCTGACGGGTACAAAGCTCTATAACGCCGTCTTTACCGATGGCTACGACGTGAATACTTCATTCACGGGGCTGAAGAGTAGTGGCAAGCCGAAGTATGTCCGCACGTTGACGGGCACCTACGCTACCGTCATCCTGCCCTTCAAGCTCTCTGAATCGAACCTGAAGAGCAACCTGACGGACAAGGGCATCATCGCCTACCAGCCCACAACGCTGAGGACAGACCAGGCTGAGACGGTGTTGCGCTTCGAAGCGGTGACACAGACTACTGCCGCTACTGCCTACCTGCTGAAACGCAATGACAGTAGCACGGAAACCATCACCATCGAGGGAGCCTCCAGTGCCAGCCTCAGTTTCTCGCCAGTGGCTACCGAGGTCACGTCGAGTGCAAGCGAGCAGCTGTCGTTTGCGGGCACCTTCGTCAGGAAAGACGACATGACGGGCTGCTACGTACTGCCCGCCAACAGCAACGACCTGGTGCTGCGCCCCTGTAGTGCCACAGCCTGGACACCCGCTTTCCACTGCTACTTCACGGCTCCGACGACGGCAGCCCGCACCCTCCGCATCGCCTTCCCCGACGACACGACAACGGGCATCAGCGCTATGCAAAATGAAAAAGGAAAAACGACAAGTGACAAAGTCTTCGATATTCAGGGCCGTCGTCTGCAGCGCGACCGTTATCGGCCTGCGCCCTGCCTGACCATCCGTAACGGAAAGAAATACATCACAAAATAACACACATTATTAACAGTTAAACATTCTCATTATGAAGAAACTGACAAGAATCATGCTCCTGTTTACCATGCTTGGTCCAGGAGCAACAGCCATGGCGCAGTCGTCTGCCTCATGGACATTCTACAACCCTGACAACATCAAGCATCAGGGTACTCAGACCGACCACCCCATCGTGGTGAAAACACGTACCGCACCCACGCTGGCCGACTTCAACAACGACGGCAAGCTGGAGATGATTTACGGCGGACAGAACACTGGCGACTGGGACTATTACTACCAGGAGAAGGACAGTGAATGGAAGTGGGACTGGGGCTGGCATTCCGACTACAACAACTCGGGCTTCGTCATCGGCTTCAACGGTTGGGACAGCGACCCCGTGCGCCTCGACGGCAAGGTGGACTACTGGTCGTTCCAGACCGACACCTACGGCATTCCCCTCGGCACGAACAACTTCTACCGCTGGATTGACTTCGACAACGACGGCAATCTTGACCTCATCATGTTTGCCAAGCGCGACTATGACAACCGTGGCTACAACAGCGACTACTACGCCCTCATCTATCACAACGGCAGCGAGGCCGAGGGCTATAAGTTCACGCAGGTGGACAAAGCCCCGTTCAACGTGGTCGACGGCGCGCCGGGCTTCAACCCCAACGACGGCTGGCTCGACAACGACGAGGGCTTCCAGTTGGGCCGCGCCAATCGTGGCCTGACCTTCGGCGACATCAACAACGATGGTATCGTTGACCTCGTGTCGCAGAACCAGATGGGCCTGAAGATCTGGCTGGGGCAGGGCGACGGCGCGTTCAACTGCATTGAGACCATTGCCGAGAACAACTACCGCGAAGGCGACGTGAAGCTGGCCGACCTCGACGGCGACGGCAATCTCGACTTTGTGGTATCTGGCTGGGCCAGTGGTGTAGACTATGTGAACTTTTACAAGGGCAAGGGCGACGGCACCTTCGAACTGAAGAATCCTGAGGACAAGCGTAATATCCGTTCAAGTGGAGTGGCTGTAGCCGACTTCAACAACGATGGAAAACTTGACGTGCTCATACTGGGCTATAGCGACAGCGACGGCTGGACCAGCGACATCTATTTGGGCAACGGTGACTTCACCTTCACCCGCAATGGTGGCATCATCGGTGACTACATTGACGGCTGCGTGTGCTATGCGTTCGACGTGGACAACGACGGCAGCATCGACCTCTTGGCCAACCACGGGACTAACCTGAAGTGGTGGCGCGGCAACGGCGACGGCACCTTCCAGGGTACCGGCTACTGCAACAACAAGCAGAGCGGCGACAAGGCTGGAGGTGGCTTCTCGTTCGGCGATGTCTATGGGCGAAACATGCTCGACCAGGCCGTCTGCTACAAAGAGGGCGACAATGCCCATATTGGCATACTGCCTGGCCGCACGGGCGATGACGGCAACGGCGCGCTGAACCAGGCTCCCTCTGCTCCCACCAACGTAGTGGCTAAGGTTACGAACGACGCTGTCACCATCACGTGGACGGCAGGTACCGACGAGAAGACACCTCAGCAGTCGCTGGCCTACAATGTCTATGTGAAGGTGGGCGACAAGGTGCACTGCATCGTGCCCGCCATTCTGGAGACTGGTCGTCTGAAGGTGGTGCAGGACATGCAGACACTGGTTCGCGGCACTTCCTATAAGGTGGCCCTGCCTGCCGATGCAACAGGTGACATCGAAGTGGGCGTACAGACCATCGACGGCGTGTTTGCTCCCTCTGCTTTCACCAAAGCTACTATGAAATACGAGCTGACCGACGGCACAGACGTGGCTGCCAACATCGCTGCCGTGACCGCTACAGCCAACAGCGCTGCTTACAAGCGCACGATTGCTGCCAGTCAGTATGCCACCATCATCCTGCCCTTCGCAGCCGAACTGCCCGAGGACGTGAATGCCTACGAGCTGAATGCCAAGACAACCAATGGCAGCGACGTAGCACTAATCTTTAAGAAGGTTGACGCCTTTGAGGCCAACAAGCCTTATCTCATAAATGCTGAGAGTGACATCGATGAGATTACAGCCGACAACGTCAGCGTCAGCTTCGCCCCCGCCACGGCTGCTACCGATGGCTACCAGTTGCAGGGAACATATCAGAATGTCGCTGACGTGACGGGCTACGTCCTCAAGAACGCTGCCACCGACGCCACCTTCTACAAGTCCAATGGTGCCAACGTGCCTGCCTTCCACTGCTATCTGACGGCTACCTCCGGTGCTCGTAGCATCAAGGTGATGTTCGACGATGCGACCACAGGTATCCGCGAGGCCACTGCCGACGAGTTGCACCAGATTTTAGGCACCTACTCGATTGACGGTCGCCAGCTCAAGCAGGGTGCTGTCAGTCTGCAGCCCGGCATCTACGTCATTGACGGCCGTAAGGTCATCATTCGCTAACATCCCAATAACCATAACAACGACAAGAATATGAAAAAGCTATATATACAGCCTGCAGTCGAGCTCGAAGTGCTCGATGCAGTGAATACCCTGATGGCTAACAGTGTTGAGGCCACAATCTCTGAAGAGGAATACTCAGGTTCGGCCGGCTCACGCGAGTCAACATCGTCATTCAGCCTCTGGGAATCAGACGGTGACGAAGAGTAAATGATTCAAGTTACTCAACTTGCGAAAGTTGAGTCATGGGTTTGCTGAGTTACTGACCCGTGCATCAAAACGACGTAGTTACGAATAACAGGATACATCCTACACTTCC
>CAJOLE010000094.1 GCA_905235325.1 uncultured Prevotella sp.
AAGGCGGCGGGTTTTGGGGAAAAGGCGGCGGGTTTTGGATGGAAGGAGTTCTTCGCAAGCGAAGCGGCAAAGCCGAGCGGAGCGAATGCGAAACTTGAAGTAGGTAATTTCGTCGGATATCTGGATTTCAAAGCAATAGTTGTGGAAGCGGTCAGGATGCTCCAGCTGCATCATTGACAATTCGAGGTCGTGGGTAGCGATGATGCCAGGAACTGCGGCGTGTAGCCTTTCTTGCTCTTGGCTACTTGCTGTGGCGTGCCGACGGTGAGCACTTCGCCGCCTCGGCGCCCGCCCTCGGGCCCCATGTCGATGATCCAGTCGGCCTGACTGATGACGTCGAGGTTGTGTTCGATGATGATGACGGTGTTGCCGCGGTCAACGAGCCGGCGGAGCACCTGCATCAGGATGCGGATGTCCTCGAAGTGGAGGCCGGTGGTGGGCTCGTCGAGGATGTAGACGGTGCGTCCGGTGTCGCGCTTCGACAGTTCGGTGGCCAGCTTCACGCGCTGGCTCTCGCCGCCGCTGAGTGTGGTGGAGGGCTGGCCGAGCTTGATGTAGCCGAGGCCGACGTCCTGGATGGTCTTGATCTTGCGGAGGATGTCGGGCACGTTTTCGAAGAACTCCACGGCCTGGTTGATGGTCATGTCGAGCACGTCGGCTATCGACTTGCCCTTGTATCGCACCTCCAGGGTCTCACGGTTATATCGCTTGCCGTGGCACTCCTCGCAGGGCACCTGGATGTCGGGCAGGAAGTTCATCTCGATGGTCTTGTAGCCGTTGCCGCCGCAGGTCTCGCAGCGTCCGCCCTTGACGTTGAACGAGAACCGGCCGGGCTTGTAGCCGCGGATCATGGCCTCGGGCAGTCCCACGAAGAGCGAGCGGATGTCGGCGAAGACGCCGGTGTAGGTGGCGGGGTTGGAGCGTGGCGTGCGGCCCAGTGGCGACTGGTCGACGTTGACCACCTTGTCGATGAGCTCCAGTCCCTCGATGCTCTCGTAGGGCATGGGCCGCTTCAGCGAGCGGTAGAAGTGTTTTGAGAGTATGGGCTGCAACGTCTCGTTGACGAGTGTCGACTTGCCTGAGCCGGAGACGCC
Organism: uncultured Prevotella sp.; assembly: GCA_905235325.1. Taxonomy (GTDB): domain Bacteria; phylum Bacteroidota; class Bacteroidia; order Bacteroidales; family Bacteroidaceae; genus Prevotella. The sequence goes on from CAJOLE010000094.1 coordinate 1,095, forward strand.
GGTGACGAGGATGAGCTTGCCTAAGGGGAACTCTACGGTGACGTTCTTCAGGTTGTTGCCGCGGCAGCCACGGAGGATAAGACTACAAGCCTCCCCAAGCCCCTCCGAAGGAGGGGGTGTCTGGTTTCCTGTCTCCGCCGCTTCATGTATCTGATCATCCCCTCCTTTGGAGGGGCTTGGGGAGGCCTTCAAATACTGCGCCGAGGCCTTCAAATACTGCGCCGTCAGCGTGTCGGTCGTCAGCAGTGCGGCGGGGGTGCCTTGGAACACCACTTCGCCGCCCTTGCGGCCGGCGCGCGGGCCGATGTCGATGATCCAGTCGGCGGCGAGCATCATGTCGCGGTCGTGCTCGACGACGATGACCGTGTTGCCCAGGTCGCGCAGCTCCTTCAGTGAGCGGATGAGCCGCTCGTTGTCGCGCTGGTGCAGGCCGATGCTGGGCTCGTCGAGGATGTAGAGCACGTTGACCAGCTGGGAGCCAATCTGCGTGGCCAGCCTGATGCGCTGGCTCTCGCCGCCTGAGAGCGATGCCGACGGGCGGTTCAGGGCCAGATAGTCAAGGCCGACCTCCAGCAGGAAGTCCAGCCGGGTGCATATCTCCTTTAATATCTCGGAGGCTATCTGTCGCTGCTGGTTGTCGAGATGCTCCTTGACGTGGTCGAGCCACTCGCGTAGTTCGGCGATGTCCATCGAGGCCAGTTCGGCGATGTTCTTGTCCCAGATCTTATAGCTGAGGGCTTCGCGGTTCAGCCGCTGGCCATGACACTCGGGGCACGGCGCCTCTGCCAGGAACTGGTCGGCCCACTTCTGGCCAGCCGTCGAGTCGTCGTTCTCCATGACCTGCCGCAGGTACTTGATGATGCCGTCGAACTCGACGAAGTAGTCGCTCGTCGTGTGTACCACTTCCTTGTCGATGCGCACCTTCTCAAGCGAGCCGTAGAGCACCTCCTGCATGGCCTCGTCGGGAATGTCGGCGATGGGTGTCTTCAGCGTGCAGTCAAACTTCTTGAGGATGGCGTCAATCTGCCAGAAGATAATCTGGTTCTTGTATTTTCCCAGCGGCACGATGCCCCCTTCGTGGATGTTCTGCTGGCGGTTGGGTATGACCTTCGTCAGGTCAATCTCGTTGATGTAGCCCAGTCCCTTGCAGTGAGGGCAGGCCCCTTGGGGCGAGTTGAACGAAAAGTTGTTGGGGGCAGGGTCGCTGTAGCTGATGCCCGACGTGGGGCACATCAGGCGCTTGGAGAAGAACTTCGCCTCATTCGTCTCCTTGTCGAGAATCATGATGAGCCCCTCGCCCTGTTTCATGGCCAGCGAAACCGACTTCTTCAGCCGGTCAGCGGCTCCGCCCACCGCCATCTTGTCGATGACCACCTCGATGTCGTGGTTCTTGTAGCGGTCCACCTTCATGCCTCGGGTGATCTCCTGCAGCTGACCGTCGACGCGGATGTTCAGGTAGCCCTTGCGGCGCATACTCTCGAACAGTTCGCGGTAGTGGCCTTTGCGGCTGCGCACCAGCGGTGCCAGGATGAGGATCCTGCGCCCGGCGTAGTCGTGCTGTATCATCTCTACCACGCGCTCTTCAGTATATTTCACCATCGGCTCCCCCGTCATGTAGCTGTAGGCGCGGCCGGCACGTGCAAAGAGCAGTCGCATATAGTCGTAGATTTCGGTAGTGGTGCCCACGGTTGAGCGGGGGTTGCGGTTGGTGGTCTTCTGCTCAATGCTGATGACGGGCGAGAGTCCCGTAATCTTGTCCACGTCGGGGCGCTCCATGCCGCCGAGGAAGTTGCGGGCGTAGGCCGAGAAAGTCTCGATATAGCGGCGTTGCCCCTCGGCAAAGATGGTGTCGAAGGCCAGCGACGACTTGCCCGAGCCGCTGAGGCCGGTGATAACCGTCAGCGAGTTTCGGGGAATCTCAACGTCGATGTTCTTCAGGTTGTGGACGCGGGCTCCGAAGACCTGTATCTTATCTTGCATGGATTGGTTCTGTGGTTAAGGGTTTCCCGACCCTGACGTGCCGGTGCCCTCGGTGAAGCTTCTGAGGAGGTTGATGTCTTTCTTGATGTTATACTCACGCCCGTCGGCACCTTTGGCCTTTACCAGAACGTAGTAGACGCCGTCCTTCACCGGCGAGCCGTGGAAAGTGCCGTCCCAGCCTTTCGACACGTCAGTCCATTCGAAGAGCTTCTGCCCCCACCGGTTGAAGATGTAGCCATGGAACTCCACGATGCTTTTATAGTGGGACGTGTTGTTAGGGTCGTTGATGCCCTTGGCACCGTATATATCGTTCTTGCCGTCGCCGTTGGGCGAGAAGGCGTTGGGCATCTCCAGCCGGCTTTCGCTGATGGTCACCTTCACCATCGAGGAGTCCAGTTCGGTGCCGTTGTCAGTGAGGCGCACCTTCAGCGTCACCTTGAAAGTGCCCGACTCAGTGAACGTGTATTGCGTGTCTTCCTCGTAGCGCACCAGCATGTCGCGCTCGTCACCCTCCTTGCGGAAGTGCCACTCATAGGCCGGTGTGTGGTCGTCCATTTCGGTGGGATTGGCGCGGAAGGTGACGTCGAGCGGCGCCTCCGCCGTGAAGTCGATGTCGCTATTCACCATATTGTTGTTCTCGTCCACGTAAGTGGCGGTAATCTTCACCTTTTGGCCGTGGCCCAACAACGGGATGAGCGCCAGCAGAACTATAAAAAAAGATTGCTTTATTCTCATATTCGACAGAATTTTGGTGCAAAGTTACAAAAAATAATGAAAAAGGTTGACGGTGCCGCAGTTTTTTTGTACTTTTGTAGCGCAAAACAGAAAACAAAGGAGAAATGAGACACTTATTAAGATACCTTTTGCTGGCAGCCTTGGCAACTTTCGCAGCCGAATCAGCTCTCGCGCAGACGCAGGGCGGGCGCGAGATGCACAAGGTGAAGAAGAAAGAGACCATCTTCGGTATAGCCCGCCAGTATGGAATTACCGTGCAGGAGCTGATAGCTGCCAACCCCGAGATGAACAAGCCCGGCTATGAGCTGAAGAAGGACGACTTCATCGTCATTCCCAAGGCCGCCGCCACCTCGCAGCAGTCGGCCGTAGCCCCCGTCGCGGCGGGCAGTGCGCGGAAAGCCATACGGTTAGGCGTCATGTTGCCCCTGCACGACGTCAACGGCGACGGGCTCCGTATGCTGGAGTATTACCGTGGCGTGCTCATGGCCTGCGACAGCCTGCGGCGGTTAGGCATCTCGGTCGACGTTCACGCCTGGAACACTCCCGACAACGCCGACATCGCCCCCGTGCTGAGCGAGAAGGCCGCCCGCCAGTGCGACCTGATCATCGGCCCGCTCTATTCGAAGCAGATGGCCCAGCTGTCAGAGTTCGTTGCCGCCAACGACATCCGCCTCGTGATACCCTTCTCCATCAATGCGCCGCAGGTGAGCACCAATCCCAACATCTTCCAGGTCTACCAGTCGCCGGCGTCGCTCAACGAGTCTGTCATCACCCAGTTCCTCAGCCGCTTCAGGGACTACCACCCCGTGTTCATCGACTGCAACGACAGCACCAGCCAGAAGGGCAGCTTCACCTTCGCCCTGCGCCGTCAGCTGGAGGCCGGCGGCATAGAGTATGGCATCACCAACCTGAAGTCGAGCGACGCCATGTTTGCACGCACCTTCATGCACGGCAAGCCCAACGTCGTCATCCTCAACACCGGACGCTCGCCCGAGCTGATAGCCGCCTTTGCCAAGCTCAACACCATGAAGGCGACGGCACGCGACGTCCAGGTATCCATGTTCGGCTATACCGAGTGGATGCTATACACCAAGGCGCAGCAGGACAACTTCTACAAGTACGACGTCTACATACCGGCCTACTTCCATTACAACCCCCTGACGTCGCGCACCATCCGTCTGCAGCAGCTCTACCGCCGGAACTTCCACCAGGACATGATGAACGCCCAGCCACGCTTCGCCATCACCGGCTTCGACCATGCCATGTACTTCCTGCAGGGCTACAACGCCTACGGCAAGCACTTCACCGGCGAGGCAGGCCAGACCGCCTACGGCAACCCCGTGCAGACTCCGCTGCGCTTCGAGCGTGATGGGAATGGCGGCCTGCGCAACCGTCAGTTGCTCTTCGTCCACTACCTGCCCGAGCAGCGGGTGGAGACGATTGCTTTTTAAAAAGATGAAAATGGAAACGAAGAAGAGATTACTTTTTTACCTTTTTACCTTTTTACCTTTTACTGTCAGCGCGCAGATTGGTGAATACCGCAACGAGTTTGCCGTGGGCTTTAATGGCGGAATGAACATGAGCTCCGTCGACTTCTTGCCCGATGTGCCACAGTCGCAGCTCTTCGGCAAGACCTTCGGACTGTCGATCCGCTATACCGGCGAGAAGTACTTCAACAGTATCTGTGCCATCGTGGCCGAGGTGAACTACTCGCAGATGGGCTGGGAGGAGCGTATCTGGGATGCGAACGACGACCCCGTCATCAATGACGAGACGGGCCTGGCCGAGGAGTACTGCCGCAAGGTTGACTACATCCAGGTGCCGCTCTTCGCACGGTTAGGGTGGGGGCGCGAACGCCGCGGATTCCAGTTCTTCTTTCAGGCCGGACCGCAGTTAGGCTACTACCTCAGCGAGAAGGCGGAGTACAACTTCGACCTCGACCACCCGACCTGGAACCAGCGCGTGTCGCACATCTCAGGCCCCGACATCGAGCAGGACGGCAAGACCTTCAAATTCTCGAATATGTACCACATGCCCATCGAGAACAAGCTCGACTACGGCATCGTCGTCGGTCTGGGCCTGGAGTTCTCGCGGCCAAAGATCGGGCACGTCATGCTCGAGGGGCGCTTCTACTACGGCCTGGGCAATATATATGGCAGCAGCAAGCGCGACTACTTCGCGAAGTCCGACTACCAGACGATAACCGTCAAGGCCACCTACCTCTTCGACATCGTCAGGAGTAAGAACGACAAGATCAAGTAAATTACCAATAAACAACTTAAAATCATGTTTGAGAACCAACCTAAAGGACTCTATGCGTTGGCACTGGCCAACACAGGCGAGCGATTCGGCTACTACACGATGCTCGCCGTCTTCGCACTCTTCCTGCGTGCTAACTACGGACTCGACGCCGGATGGGCGGGCGAGATCTACAGTGACTTCCTCATGCTAGTCTACTTCCTGCCCATCGTGGGCGGATGGCTGGCCGACCGCTTCGGATTCGGGCGCATGGTCACCATCGGCATCCTGATTATGTTTGCGGGCTACCTGCTGCTCTCCGTGCCGCTCGGCGGCGACACGCTGGCGCTCGTCGTCATGCTCGCTGCCCTGGTGCTCATCGGACTGGGAACAGGACTCTTCAAGGGCAACCTCCAGGTCATGGTGGGCGACCTCTACAACGACCCGCAGTATGCCGCACAGCGCGACTCAGGCTTCTCCATCTTCTACATGGCCATCAACATCGGCGCACTCTTTGCACCCACGGCTGCCGTGAAGATCATGGAGTGGGCGCAGCAGAATCTCGGCACCAGCGTCAACGACTCCTACCACTTCGCCTTCGCCGTGGCCTGCGCGTCGCTCATCCTCTCCATCGCCATCTACTACATCTTCCGCCCCACCTTCCGCCACGTCGAGGGAGGCACGAAGAAGGCCGGCGTAAAGGCTGAGGTCGAGGAGCTGTCGAAGGAGGAGACGAAGGCCCGCATCGTCGCGCTCTGTCTCGTCTTTGCCGTGGTCATCTTCTTCTGGATGGCCTTCCACCAGAACGGACTCTCGCTGACCTACTTCGCCGATGAGTTCACCGCTAAGACCTCCACAGGCGTCGAGGGCATGGCCTTCAACGTCTGGAACCTCGTGGCCATCATCTTCATCGTCTATGCCGGATTCTCGCTCTTCCAGTCGAAGACCGGCAAGGCCAAGGTCATCTCTGTAGCCGTCATCTGTATTGCCCTCTGCTTCCTCTTCGTGCAGTACGATGCCACGAAGGGCGAGATTGTCGCCGTCTCGGCACCCATCTTCCAGCAGTTCAACCCCTTCTATGTCGTGGCGCTGACCCCCGTCTCGCTCGCCATCTTCGGCGCACTGTCGAGGAAGGGCAAGGAGCCTTCTGCGCCCCGAAAGATTGCCTACGGTATGGTGGTGGCAGGCCTGGCCTACTGCCTCATGGCCGTCGCCTCGTTCGGGCTGCCCATGCCCCAGACCACCGTCGGTGCCGACGGCGAGCCGGTGGCCGTTCACATGGCCGACGTCACGCCGCAGCTGCTCATATATACCTATCTTATATTAACGTTTGCCGAACTGCTGCTCTCGCCGATGGGCATCTCGTTCGTCTCGAAGGTGGCGCCCCCGAAGTACAAGGGCCTGATGATGGGCGGCTGGTTCGTGGCCACTGCCATCGGCAACAAGCTGGTGGGCGTCGGCGGCTACCTCTGGGGTAACATTCCCCTCTGGGCCGTCTGGGCGGTATTCATCGTCCTCTGTCTCATCTCGGCCGTGTTCATGTTCTCCATCATGAAGCGTCTTGAGAAGGTATGCTGAGTTTCATCCCGTTTCTGGTCCTCGTCGTACTCATATCGTGTTGCGTTGCCGTCTTCGGCAACGCAACGCTCGATGGTGCCTCGCAGGTGACGCTCCTCGTGGCTACGGCGGTCAGCGTGCTGGTAGGCCATTTCTCCAAGCGGCTGGTGTGGGAGAACCTCGAACGGGAAGTTACCGCTAAGATAGCCTCGTGTACGCCGGCCATCATCATCCTCCTGCTCATAGGGGCCATCGGAGGCACGTGGATGGTGTCGGGCATCGTCCCCACCATGATCTACTACGGTATGCAGATTCTGCGGCCCGAGATATTCCTCGTCAGCAGTTCGCTGCTCTGTGCCTTGGTCAGTCTGATGATTGGCTCGTCGTGGACCACCGTCGCCACCCTCGGCGTAGCCCTGATGGGCATCGGCAAGGCCCACGGCTTCGACGACGGCTGGATAGCTGGCTCCATCATCACCGGTGCCTACTTCGGCGACAAGCTGTCGCCGCTCAGCGACACCACCGTGCTCGCCTCCAGCGTGTCAGGAACGCCCCTGTTCACGCATATCCGCTATATGATGTTCACCACGGTGCCCACGTTCTGCATCTCGCTCACGGTCTTCCTCATTGCCGGACTGACGATGAACGTCTCCGGGCAAGGCAACGTCGCTGAGTTCATGGACGGCCTGCGCCACACGTTCGTCATCTCGCCCTGGCTACTCGTGGTGCCCGTGCTGACGGGTATCATGATTGCGCGCCGATGGCCGTCGATGGTGGTGCTCTTCCTGGCCATTCTCCTCGCTGCCGTCGTGGGACTGGTGGTTCAGGCCGACCTCGTGCATACCATCGCCGACCAGGAGGGTGGGGGACTGGTTGCCTCCTACAAGGGCATGATGCAGGTGTGCTACGGAGCCACCGACATCGAGACCGGCGTGCCGATGCTCAACGAGCTGGTGCATACCAGCGGCATGGCCGGCATGATGCCCACCATCTGGCTCATCATCTGCGCACAGACCTTCGGAGGCGCACTTACAGCAACGGGACAGCTCGAGGACCTGATGCGCATCCTGCTACGATGGGTGCGGGGAACGACCTCCCTCGTGGCTTCCACCGTCGGCTCCGCCCTGTTCTGCAATATTGCCATGGCCGACCAGTATCTCTCCATCATGCTCACCAGCTCCATGTTCCGCGACACCTACCACCAGCGTGGCTACGAGTCGCGACTGTTGAGCCGCTCCTGCGAGGACGGCGCAACGGTCACCAGCGTGCTCATTCCGTGGAACACCTGCGGACTGACGCAGAGCACCGTCCTCGGTGTCGCCACGCTCACCTATCTGCCCTACTGCTTCTTCAATTTCCTCTCGCCCCTGACGAGCATCGTCGTCGCCGCCATCGGCTGGAAGATCCGCAAATGACACCAGTCTCGTAGAACCGCTGACAAAAACGCGGCGGTTTATTGGCAAAACGTGGCGGTTTATCGGCAAAACCCGGCGGTTTTCGACGGAAAACCGCCGGGTTTTGCTTTGCTGACCAAGGACAGCAAATACATAGGCGGCTCCAAACGGGTTGAATAGCGCCTCCAAACGGGTTGAATAGCGCCTCCAAACGAATTGAATAGCGCCTCCAAACGAATCGGATGCAGCAGAAGAAATAAGTATCTGTTTAGCAGTTTCTGAGCCGAAAGTTTGGAGCATTCACCTTTTTTGTTTATCTTTGCCCCGTCAAATGGTACGCAGGTGTCTCACCCGCGTACCAATGCAAAGCAGGGTTCTGCGAGATTTCGTGTGGGTGATACCGCCAGTGTAGGGGCAGGCCCCCGTGCCAGCCCGATGGCCCGAAGGGCCAATGTTTGCGGTTGGGTTTTGCGGATGAACGCCCTGCCGGGCGTGCGGGCTGGCACAGGGCCTGCCCCTACATCCGCTGTATGCCTCACCCACACAAATTCTTGTAGAACCGAACCCAAAGCAGAGAAATAACATTCAGGAAGTAGCCAATGGAGACACCAAACGAAGTTGATTATGCTAAGGAAGTGTGCTGGCGGATGATACGGTCGGTAGGCTGGTGCTGCGCAGTCTTGCTGCTCTCCCTCCCTGTCGCAGCGCAGAAGCTGACGGTGGTCGAGCTGAACTGCGAGAACCTCTTCGACTGCAATGACGACTCGCTGAAGCAGGACGAGGAGTTCCTGCCCGAGGCTATACGCCACTGGACCCGTGGCCGCTACTGGCGCAAGCTCAACAACATCGGCCAGGAACTGCTCTCCACCAGCGACGACGGCATACCCGACCTCATAGCCCTCTGCGAGGTGGAGAACGACACGGTGATGCACGACCTCACGCGCCGGTCGCTGCTGCGCAATGCCGGCTATGAATACGTGATGACCAGCTCGCCCGACCTCCGCGGCATCGACGTGGCACTCCTCTACAGCCCCTTCTCCTTTGCCCCTGTGCGCAGCTATCCCATCCGCGTCGAGCCGGTGAAAGGGATGCGACCCACCCGCGACATTCTCTACGTCGGCGGACGCACCGTGACGGGCGACACGCTCCACGTCTTCGTCGTTCACGCCCCGAGCCGATATGGCGGCGAGCGCTACAGCCGACCGTTCCGAATGGCCGTCGCCGACCGCCTCTGCCAGTCGGTCGACTCCATACAGTCGCAAGACCCGGATGCCAACATCCTGATTGCCGGCGACTTCAACGACGAGACCGACGGCCCCGTGCTGCAGCTGATCTGCCGCCACCGGCTGCGAGACCTGACGAGGGAGGCCCGGGGCCGCAACGGCGTCAGAGGCTCCTATCGCTACAAGGGACAGTGGGGCACCATCGACCACGTACTCGGCTCCCGCTCGCTTCATAAGAAGGTGGACACAACCTACATCCATGCCCCGATGTTCCTGCTGGAGGAAGAAACAATCTACGGCGGCTACCGCCCCCGCCGCACCTATATCGGCATGAGGCACCAGAACGGCTACAGCGACCACCTGCCCGTCGTCGTCAAGTTCCGCCCTTAGTAAGCAGGGATGCAGCGTGGTCTATGCCCTTGTGGCCGACGGTCTGAAGCACAGCTCGTGGAGGCAGACGAACTACTATTCCGGTTCGACAGATTACGCCAACGAACCCTACATGAAGCAATACTTCGTGTTGGCCTTCACGATGAAGCCTCACCTCCCGCCCTCTCTCCGAAGGGAGAGGGGAGTGATTGCTGTTGCGGCGGTTCAGGGCTTCAGCGGGCG
>CAJOLE010000095.1 GCA_905235325.1 uncultured Prevotella sp.
AACTCGCCTCGCCGAAATGATTTATTTTATTCCCTGCGGTGGGGCGGCCCCCCAAGGGGCCATAAAGCCCCACGGCGGGGAATAAAATAAATCATTTCGGCGAATACCTGATAACCAGCAAGTAAACAATATGTCAGAAATCAGGCGGGACGGTTCTCCTGATCATTTCTGAGTTACACACTTCAGACGGCCCCGAAATCGGGGGAGGGCAGGTTATTGATTTGAAGACAAAGCCCTGCGTATGGACGAGTACATAAGATTCGACTGGGCTCGAGCGCCAGTGACATAGTTGGCAGATGCCCGGGTCGCAATGATGTTTCTTCGAAAAAAGTGGCGGCTTTTGTTTCGGATGTCGGGAAAAAATAGTAATTTTGCAGCCGAAACAACACAAGCAAATCTTTTCTATGTGCGGAATAGTAGGATATATCGGAAAGAAGGAAGCCTTCCCGATTCTGATCAAAGGCCTGCGCCGGCTGGAGTATCGTGGTTACGACTCGGCGGGCGTGGCGCTGATCAACGGCGAGGGCGAGTTGAACGTCTATAAGTCGAAAGGCAAGGTCGACAACCTCTGTGATTACTGTGCCGACAAGAACGTCGGCGGCACCGTCGGTATCGCCCACACACGATGGGCCACCCACGGCGAGCCGTCGAGTCGCAACGCCCACCCTCATTATTCGGAGTCGCGAAACCTGGCCATCATCCACAACGGCATCATCGAGAACTATGCCGACCTGAAGCAGAAACTTCTCCAGAAAGGCGTGAAGTTCGATAGCGACACCGACACCGAGGTGCTCGTGCAGCTCATCGAGTATGTCAAGGAGCGCAAGCGGACCGACCTGCTGACGGCCGTCCAGGTGGCGCTCCGTCAGGTCATCGGTGCCTATGCCATCGCCGTGCTCGACAAGCGCGACCCCGACCAGATTATCGCGGCCCGCAAGCAGAGCCCCTTGGTGGTGGGCATCGGGCAGGGTGAGTTCTTCCTCGGCTCCGACGCCAGCCCCATCGTCGAGTACACCGACCAGGTGGTCTACCTCGAGGACGGCAACATCGCCGTCATCCGCCGCGACCAGCAGCTCAAGGTGGTGAGCATCCTCAACGAGGCGCAGCAGCTGAAGGTGAAGACCGTCGATATCGACTTGGGCCAGATAGAGAAGGGCGGCTATCCCCACTTCATGCTCAAGGAGATATTCGAGCAGCCCGAATGTCTTACCAACTGTATGCGCGGAAGGGTGAACATCGAGGCCGACCACGTCACCCTCTCGGCACTCATCGACTACCGCCGCCAGCTGCTCTCGGCCAAGCGCGTGGTCATCGTGGCCTGCGGCACGTCGTGGCACGCCGGACTCATCGGCAAGCAGATCATTGAGTCGCTCTGCCGCATTCCCGTCGAGGTGGAGTACGCCTCCGAATTCCGCTACCGCAATCCCGTGGTGTCGAAGGACGACGTCGTCGTGGCCATCTCGCAGAGTGGCGAGACCGCCGACACGCTTGCCGCCGTACAGTTGGCCAAGCAGAAGGGGGCCTTCATCTACGGTGTCTGCAACGCCATCGGCTCGTCCATACCCCGTGCTACCGATACCGGCACTTATATCCACGTCGGCCCCGAGATCGGCGTGGCCTCGACCAAGGCATTCACCGGTCAGGTGACGGTGCTGATGATGATTGCGCTCGCCCTGGGCGAGGCCAAGGGCACCGTTGACCGCCGCGAATACCTGCGCATCGTGAAGGGCCTGAGCGAGATACCCGACAAGATACGCGAGGTGCTTGAGACCAACGACCGCGTGAAGGACCTGGCGCGCAGCTTTACCTACGCCCACAACTTCCTCTACCTCGGACGCGGATACAGCTACCCCGTAGCCCTTGAAGGAGCACTGAAGCTGAAGGAGATAAGCTACATCCACGCAGAGGGTTATCCTGCCGCCGAGATGAAGCACGGCCCCATCGCCCTGATTGACAGCGATATGCCCGTCGTCGTCATTGCCACGCATAACGCCATGTACGAGAAGGTGCTGTCGAACATTCAGGAAATCAAGGCGCGTCAGGGGCGTGTGATTGCCCTCGTGTCGAAGGGCGACGACACCATCTCGAAGATTGCCGACGAGGTGATCGAACTGCCTGATGTCATGGAGTGCTTAGAGCCGTTGGTGGCCACCATCCCCCTCCAGCTGCTGGCCTACCACGTGGCCGTCTGCAAGGGCAAGAACGTCGACCAGCCACGGAATCTGGCCAAGTCGGTCACCGTTGAATAGCGGCTACTGACACGTATGCCATAAACTTCTGCCCTTTGCCGCGATGCTGCTATCTATCAGCATCGCGGCAAAGGGCAGAAAATTAAAGGGGGCTGCCCTGCATAGCAGGATGGCAGCCCCCTTACGGAATGACGACCGGGAAGCCGTCAGGCATTATATTCCTGCCATGACTTGATCTGAACGTCCTCCTGCTTCAAGGCGGTAAATGCCTCGATGAAAGCCTTGGCCAGGCGGACATTGGTCATCAGGGGAATGTTGTGGTCGATGGCACCGCGACGAATACGGTAGCCGTTGGTCAACTCGCGCTTCGTGTGGTTCTTAGGCACATTGACAATGAGGTCGAACTGGTGGGCGGCAATCATGTCCATCACATTGTTGGCTCCATCCTCGTCAGGCCAGCTGACGGGAATAGCCTTCACGCCATTGTCGTTGAAGAACTTCGCCGTGCCGCCGGTAGCGTAGACATCGAAGCCCTTCTTCACCAGTTCCTGTGCAGGCTCCAGGAGCGATACCTTGCCCTTGGCTCCGCCGGAGGAGATGAGAACCGACTTCTTTGGCAGACGATAACCGGTTGCTATCAGCGCATTTAGCAGAGCTTCGTTCAAGCTGTCGCCCAAGCAGCCAACCTCGCCCGTCGACGACATATCGACACCCAGCACGGGGTCGGCATTCTGCAGTCGGGCAAACGAGAACTGGCTGGCCTTGACGCCGATGCGGTCGATGTCGAACTCGCTGCGGTCCGGGCGCTCGTATGGTGCGTCGAGCATGATCTTCGTGGCTGTCTCAATGAAGTTGCGCTTCAGAATCTTCGACACGAAGGGGAACGAGCGCGAGGCACGCAGGTTGCACTCGATGACCTTCACCTCGCGGTTCTTGGCCAGATACTGGATGTTGAACGGGCCTGAGATGTTCAGCTCTTTGGCAATCTTGCGCGAGATGTGCTTAATCTGGCGGATGGTGGAGTAGTAGATGTGCTGGGCGGGGAACACCATCGTAGCGTCGCCCGAGTGAACACCGGCATACTCTACGTGCTCGGAGATGGCATACTCGATGACCTCGCCCTTGTCGGCAACGGCGTCGAACTCAATCTCCTTGGTCTCGGTCATGAACTTCGAGATAACCACGGGGAACTCCTTGCTCACCTCGGTGGCCATGTTGAGGAAGCGATGCAGCTCCTCGTCGTCGTAGCAGACGTTCATGGCGGCACCAGAGAGCACATACGACGGGCGCACAAGGACGGGATAGCCCACCTGATTGACAAACTCCTTCACGTCGTCGAACGAGGTCAAAGCGCGCCATGCCGGCTGGTCGACACCCAGCTTGTCGAGCATGGCCGAGAACTTGTCGCGGTTCTCGGCACGGTCGATGTTGACGGGGCTGGTGCCGAGCACGGGCACACCCTGACGGTGCAGCTTCATGGCCAGGTTGTTGGGAATCTGGCCGCCCACGGAGACGATGACACCCTTCGGCTGTTCGAGGTCGATGACATCGAGCACGCGCTCTAACGACAGCTCGTCGAAGTAGAGGCGGTCGCACATGTCGTAGTCGGTCGATACGGTCTCGGGGTTGTAGTTGATCATGATAGACTTATAGCCCAGCTTGCGGGCGGTATTGATGGCATTTACCGAGCACCAGTCGAACTCCACGCTGGAGCCGATGCGGTAGGCACCCGAGCCGAGCACCACTACCGACTTGTCATTCTGGTAGTAGTTGACGTCGTGCTTCGGCTTGTACTGCTCTCCGGCAGGATTGCCGAACGCAGGCGTGTGCGTGTACGTAAAATAGAGGTAGTTGGTCAGTTCGGGATGCTCGGATGCAACGGTGGGTATGCGCTTCACGGAGGGCTGAATGCCGCGCTCCTTGCGATACTGGCGCACCTGCAGATTCTCTTTCTCCATGTTCGTGGCCGTCGACTTCAGCACGAAGCGTGCAATCTGGAAGTCGCTGAATCCGGCACGTTTCACCTCTAAGAGGAAAGCATCGGGAATATCTTCCAACTTATTGTACTCTAAGAGCTTATGCTTTAAGTCTACGATGTTCTTCAGACGCTCAAGGAACCACACGTCAATCTTCGTCAGCTCCTCAATGCGCTCAACGGTGTAACCTTCTTCCAGAGCCTGAGCGATGGCGAAGATGCGCAGGTCGGTGGGGTTCTGGAGGGCATCGTCGAGGTCGTCAAACTTCGTGTGGTCGTTGCCAACGAAACCGTGCATACCCTGACCAATCATGCGCAGACCTTTCTGAATCATCTCCTCGAACGAGCGGCCGATGGACATGATTTCGCCGACGGACTTCATCGACGAGCCAATCTGACGGCTCACGCCAACGAACTTCGTCAGGTCCCAGCGCGGAATCTTGCAGATCATGTAGTCGAGACTCGGGGCAACGTAGGCCGACGACGTGGTGCCCATCTCGCCAATCTGGTCGAGCGTGTAGCCGAGGGCAATCTTCGCAGCGACAAAGGCGAGGGGGTAGCCGGTAGCCTTCGAGGCCAAGGCCGACGAGCGTGAAAGGCGTGCGTTGATCTCGATGATGCGGTAGTCGTTGGTAACGGCGTTGAATGCAAACTGGATGTTGCACTCGCCGACGATACCCAGGTGCTTGACGCACTTGATCGTAAGCTCCTGCAGCATCTTCACCTGCTCCTCAGTCAGCGAGCAGGTGGGGGCGACGACGATTGACTCACCGGTGTGGATGCCGAGGGGGTCGAAGTTCTCCATCGAGGCAACGGTGAAGCAGCGGTCGTTGGCATCGCGGATGCACTCGAACTCAATCTCCTTCCAGCCCTTCAGCGACTCTTCGACGAGAATCTGCGGGGCAAAGGTGAAGGCCGACTCGGCCAATTCGACAAATGCCTTTTCGTCGGGACAGATGCCGCTGCCGAGACCGCCGAGGGCGTAGGCCGAGCGAATCATGATGGGGAAGCCAATCTCGCGGGCGGCCTTCAGCGCGTCGTCCATATTCTCGACGGCGTGGCTCACGGGGACCTTCAGGTCAACCTCGGCCAGCTTCTTCACGAAGAGGTCGCGGTCCTCGGTGTTCATAATGGCTTCTACGCTGGTTCCCAGAACTTCTACGCCATACTCCTTCAGAACGCCGGTCTGGTAGAGCTCCGTACCGCAGTTCAGCGCTGTCTGGCCACCAAAAGCCAGAAGAATGCCGTCGGGGCGCTCCTTCTTAATGATTTCTGTGACGAAGTAAGGGGTTACTGGCTGAAAATACACCTTGTCTGCTATGCCTTCCGAAGTCTGGATGGTAGCAATGTTGGGGTTAACTAACACGGAGGAAATTCCCTCCTCGCGCAGGGCCTTCAATGCCTGGGAGCCAGAATAGTCAAACTCACCAGCTTGTCCGATTTTAAGGGCACCCGAACCAAGTACGAGCACCTTTTTCAATTGTTTGTTCATAATTAAGCTGAGTATGTTAATTGCATTCTGGGCTGCAAAGGTACGAAGTTTTTAGCATTCTGCCAAGAATCTTTGTGGAAAATTTTTCTTTCTGTTAGGTTTTCTTTATTTATATCATAAAAAATGTGTAACTTTGCACGGTCAAAATCGAGAATGACACGCAGGTATGCCAATTAACGAAAACAAACATAAACTATGAAGAGATTCTCACGACGGGTGATGGCCGCCACCCTGAAACTTGCGGTCGCCATGGTGCCGGGCCTGCCCTTAGGAACGGCCAGCGCACAAATCGTACCGGTGCTGAAGTCCAGCGATACGAAGGTGGACAAAACCTTCAAGCTGTCGGTGGAGATACTCTACAGGAACACGCAGGACAACCTCATCAAGGCCGGCGGAGAGTACGGCGGAGAGTGGACGCGCGACTGCAGCATCAATGCCTGGAACGCGGCCTCGCTGCTCGACCCGGCCAGCGCGAAGAACTCGCTCTGGAGCGTGACCACCGACAACCGCACCTACATCGGCCATCAGTACTGGGACCAGATTATCTGGGTGACGGGAGCCTGGGACCACTATGAGAAGACGGGCGACCGCACTTTCCTCAACCAGGCGTACACCGCATCGAAGAACTCGATGACGAAGCTCGAGAAAGAGCAGTTCGACAGCCAATACGGCCTGTTCAAGGGACCGTCGGTCTTCAACGACGGCATCGCCGGCTACGAAGAGCCGATCTACGACCCCGCGCTCGACGGCCACTCCTACGTGCTCGACCATCACGCCTCCGACATCAAGTGCCTCAGCACCAACGCCATCTACTACAACGCCTACCTCCTGCTGGCCAAGATGGCCAACTTCAAGGGCGACGCCGACGCTGAGAAGAGCTGGCTGAAGAAGGCGGCCACGCTGAAGGCCAACATCCGCCAGCACCTGTTCAACGGCACCGACAAGCTCTACTACCTCATTGACCAGAACGGCAAGATCCACGATTTCCAGGAGGCCCTCGGCATAGCCTATGCCGTGCTCTTCGGCGTGGTGAGCCACGAGGAGGCGGGGCGCATCATTGACGCGAGCTACAAGGGCCGGTGGGGCACACCCTCCATCTACCCCCACTTCAAGCGTTACAACGACAGCCGTCCCGGCCGTCACAACAAGATTGTGTGGCCCTTCGTCAGTGCCTTCTTTGGTTCCGCTGCCAACGAGGCCGGGTGCAACGACCGCTTAGGCTTTGAGCTCAAGTCGCTTTCCTCGCTCTGCCAGGGCAGCCAGAGCAAGCACAACGGCGTACAGACGTTCTACGAGATATACAACGAGACGACCGGCGTGCCCGACGGCGGATGGCAGTGCAGCAGCCACTGGGGGTCGTCGGTTTACGACCAGACGTGGTCGGCCACCGGCTTCATACGCCTCATTCTCACCGACGTGCTGGGTATGCGCTTCACGCCCGAGGGGCTCACCTTCGAGCCGAACATAAAAATTGCCACTGATTTCGGGGTGCAGGAGGTCAAGGAAGTGACCTACCGAGGCGGCCTGTTAGACATCAGCGTGACCGGCACGGGCGACAGGCTGGTGGCCGTGAGGGTCGACGGCGTGGAGCAGCTGCCCGTCACCCCGATAGCCCCGCAGGCAGGCAAAAGGCAGGTGGAGCTGGTCTTCGGCAGCGACCTCGACCTCACTGCAAAGTATGAGCGGGCTGACCTGGCCCTGAAGCCGGGCAGCTGGGACTCGTCGAAGAACATCGGCGAGGGAACGGGCGCCGCCGACGGCACCGCTGCCTCGAGGGTGTTCAGCCGCGACGAGCTGCCTACGGGTTCGCTCATCTTCGTGGACGAGGGCTACGAGTACCGCCCCGAGGGGTGGGAGACCGACGCTACTACCACCGACCCGCGCCCGGAGACCACGCATCACAGCGCAACCGTCACCGACGGCTGGTGGTCGTACTTCGGCTACAGGGGCTTCAACGTGGCAAAGGTCGACGGGAGCGGCCTGACTGCCGACGAGGCCGGCACTCACTTCAGCGTTTTCCTGCCCAAGGTGCTTGGCGACGGCGGCGACTTCACCATCGTCAACAAGAACAGCGGAAGGCCCCTGGCCATACGCGACGACGACAATGCCATCGTCCAGAACAGCGAGGCGGCCTCGAAGGCGTGGACCGTGGCCTATGCCGGCGGCGGCTACTACCGCATCATCGACAAGCAGAGCGGACAGGCTCTGCAGATGCCCGGCGGCAGCAACAAGCTGAACACCAGACCCACACTGACCGAGCCCGGCGACGACCGTAACCAGCTGTGGAACATCATTGAGCTGAGCGAAGGGCTCTACCGCATCGCCCCGAAGTGTGCGCCGACGATGGCTCTCGGCGTCAGCGGGTCGTCGAAGAACAACGGCGCCATCGTCGTGCAGCGGACCTACGATACAGGCGACGCCCAGCGATGGCTTTTCAGCGCCCTCGATCCCACCGGCATCATCCAGACTGACGCAGAGCGGCACGATGACGGGGCCGTTTACGACGTCAGCGGGCGGAAAGTAGCTTCCGTAAAGACGAAAGGCATCTATATCCACAATAACCGGAAGGTCGTTGACAAACGGTGACCGCTGCCTGTGTCGCCGTATCACACCAGCAAAGGGGGCTGCGCACT
>CAJOLE010000096.1 GCA_905235325.1 uncultured Prevotella sp.
CACGATAATTTCGTTTCGGCATTTGGCGGCGAAATTGTTGGCTTCAGCGTAATTTTCTGTCCTACTTTTATAGTTTCAGTGTAATTTGGCAAAACAATCATAATAGGAGAAGGAGCGGGCTGGTTGTCGCCCTTTACTGAAACGTTAAAACTTTTATTTGGACCAGCGTTGTTTTCAACTGTAATAACAGCATCACCTGCACTTTTTGCCGTAAGCCCACCATAGTTGTCTACACTGACAATGTTACTGTTGCTTGAAGTCCAGTTGAGATTTACGTACGGCAAACGAGACGATGGAGAACATGACCAGCTTATTGTTTTTCTCTCGCCGACCTCCATGTTTAGTCCAACAGTAGGGAAACCTGTCAATTCAACTGGCGTGCACGTAACATAGTGAAAGAATGTTGATACTGGAGTAATAACTTGGCCATTGTCTTTTCTTCTATACCAAACGTCAACAGTAACAGGAAGCTGACCATCAAAATACTGACTGATATACACGTCGTGTCCTGTTACTTGTAGATATTTGGAGATATTAAATTTTGAGTCATCGATATAGAAATTGCACCAATGTATTTCTAAAGCCGATGATGGTGGTGCCGGCTCTGGTAGATCTAAATATTCGCCGACATAGCCAGAAAGACTGTCAGACCACCCATATAGTGATAGCATCATGAATAGTGAAACAAGAAAGTGTTTCTTGTAGTTTTTATTATTCCTCATTTGTTCTTAGGTTTTGAAAGAATAAGAAAAGGCGCAAACCATCCAATGCTTATTCCCAATTCTGGTACCGCCAAGTAACCATGTAGTCAAACAAGCACTGAGATAGTTCACGCCCTGAACCTTCAGCATTACTTGTTCTCGACTACGAAGTTTGGCGGTTTCGAATTGGGGAGAACAAGAGCCAAAAGCTCAAATCCTAAAAAAGTCAGTCGGACGGGGAACTGCGCACAATCCTTGTTGTTTAGTTAATACTGATTGTTTTGTTTATTCCCCTGCGGGAGTGGGCCACCTTGTGGCACCGTCGGCTCCCAAATGTTCTGTCTGTTATGTCATAGTCAATATGTATTATGTGGTTAAACTTATAATTGTTCTATATCCTCTTCTTTGAGTCCGGTGTACTTGGCAATCAGCACCACAGGTATGTTGTCGGCCTTCATGCGGCGGGCGTTGTCGCGCCTGTTATCTTCTATACCCTGAGCCATACCCTGTTTATGAATTATGCCGCAAATATACGGACTTTTCTCGAAACGGCAAAATTTTGCGGAGCTTT
Source organism: uncultured Prevotella sp. (assembly GCA_905235325.1). Lineage (GTDB taxonomy): Bacteria > Bacteroidota > Bacteroidia > Bacteroidales > Bacteroidaceae > Prevotella. The sequence continues at coordinate 1,273 of CAJOLE010000096.1, forward strand.
TTTGCTGATTGTTTGGCGGAACAGATATTTCTTCGTAACTTTGCCTGCTGAAATGGCAGTAGAGACAACAAGGTGGGGCATCCTGTATTGCCCAAAGACGGGATTCACCAGTGCGCAGAAGCGCTGGGCGAAGATTGAGGCTGTGCTCCGGGAGCGGGGCGTGGTCTACGACATGGTGCAGAGCGAGACGGCTGACAGCGTGGAGCGCCTGATGACGATGCTCATCAGCAATGGCTACAAGACGATTGTCGTCGTCGGCGGCGACTCGGCGCTCAACGATGCGGTGAACTGCCTGATGAGGGAGGAGCGGCGCGTGCGCGACGAGATAGCCCTGGGCGTCATACCGAATGGTGTGATGAACGACTTCGCACGGTTCTGGGGTTTCGCCGAGGACGACATCGGGCAGACTGTCGGCTGGCTTGCCGGGCACCGCGTCAGGCGCATCGATCTGGGCTGCGTGCGTTATACCAACGCAAAGCAGGAGCACTGCCACCGCTACTTCCTGAACTGCCTGAACATCGGCTTGACGGCCGACATCATGAACCTGCGTCGGCAGACGCGCCGCCTCTTCGGCTCGCGCACCTTGTCCTTTATTTCGTCGCTCTTCGTGATGTTGTTCCACCGCATGGAGTACAAGATGAAGCTGCGCATCAACAGCGACGTCATCGACCGCAAGGTGATGACCGTCTGCATCGGCTCGGGGCCGGGCTATGGTCAGACGCCGAACGCCGTGCCCTACAACGGTATGCTTGATGTGTCGGTGGTCTATCATCCCGAGGTCGTTCAGCTCATCGAAGGACTGTGGCTGCTGATCACCGGCCGCTTCCTGAACCACCGCAATGTCCACCCCTTCCGCACGACGGAGGTCTTTGTCGACGAGGCCAAGCACGCCCTGGTCGGCATCGACGGCCGGCTGATGAAAACGCCCGTCGGCGCCTTCCGCGTGAATATCGAGCAGGAAGTCGTCAATTTCCTCATTCCGGCCTAATGCCATGGTTTTTTAAAAAGGAGAAAGAATAACGATAGAGATAATCCTTATGGTAAGTCTTTAGTAATGTTTATTTTCCCTAAAATATTTGCATGTGTTAAAATAATGCCCTAACTTTGCAGGCTCAAACAAGAAACGAAGAGAATGAGGAAGACAATTTTCGACTTGCTTGGCCGCAAAGGCCAGACGCCTGTGAGTATGCTCACGTGCTATGATTACAATACCGCTCGCACCATCGACGAGGCTGGTGTTGACATGATTTTGGTGGGCGACTCCTTAGGCAATGTGATGTTAGGCTATGAGAACACATTGGCCGTCACCGTGGACGATATGATTCACCACGGCAAGGCTGTCTGTCGCGGCGCGAAGGAAGCATTTGTGGTGATTGACATGCCGTTCATGTCGTACCAGCCCTCTGTCGAGGAAGCTGTGCGCAATGCCGGCCGCATCATGAAGGAGACAGGCTGCCATGCCGTGAAGTTGGAGGGCGGCAGGGAGTATGCCGACCGCATCAAGGCCATCGTCGAGGCAGGCATCCCCGTGGTGGCGCATATCGGACTGACGCCGCAGTCAGTCAATGCCCTCGGCGGCTATAAGGTCCAGGGCAAGTCGCTGCAGCAGGCCCGCAAGCTCATTGACGACGCTGCAGCCGTAGAGGCTGCCGGTGCCTTTGCCATCACATTGGAGTGCGTGCCCGCAGAGCTGGCCACACTGGTCACCGAGCGCTCGAACTCGCTGACCATCGGCATCGGTGCCGGTAATGGCTGCGACGGTCAGGTGCTGGTCTATCAGGATATGTTAGGCTTCACCGACGGCTTTACCCCGATGTTCGTGAAGAAGTATGCCGACCTGCACAGTGTCATGCTCGATGCCTTTCGTCAGTACAAGGTGGAGTGCGAACAGCGCACTTTCCCCGCAGCCGACAAGACATACGCCATCGACGAGGACGTGCTGAAGGAGCTTAGAAAACTATAGAATCACTATAATAATATTAAGGAAATGAAGGTAGTCAAGACTGTAAAAGAAGTCAGAGAGATTGTTTCTGCATGGCGGAAAGAGGGACTCAGCGTCGGTCTGGTCCCAACCATGGGTTATCTGCATGAGGGTCATCAGAGTCTCATCGGCAAGTCGGCCGAGCAGAACGACCGCACGGTGGTCTCGGTGTTTGTGAACCCCATACAGTTCGGACCCAACGAGGACCTGGAAGCCTATCCGCGTGACCTCGACCGCGACATCAGGAAAGTCGAGGAGGCTGGTGGCGACCTGATCTTCAACCCCGAGCCGGCTGAGATGTACCCCGGCCACTTCACGTCGTTCATCGACACGACGGAGACCACTGAACTGCTCTGCGGAGCCGTGCGCCCGGTTCATTTCCGTGGCGTCTGTACCGTCGTCGGAAAACTGTTCAACATCGTCTGTCCCGACCGTGCCTATTTCGGCCAGAAGGATGCCCAGCAGCTGGCCACCATCCGCCGCTTCGTGCGCGACCTGAACTTCCCGCTCGAGATTGTGGCGTGCCCCATCGTTCGCGAGGCCGACGGGCTGGCCAAGTCGAGCCGCAACACCTACCTCAACGCCGAGGAGCGCCAGGCAGCCCTCATCCTCTCCAAGAGTCTGAAGAAAGGCCAGGAGGCCATTGCCGGCGGCGAGCGCGACGCTCAGACGGTTGTCGGCATCATCACTGAGAGTCTGAAGTCGGAGCCCTTGGCCAGGATCGACTATGTCGAGGTGGTCGACTTCGAGAACATCCAGCGCATATCAAAGATTGAGGGCGAGACGCTCGTTGCTATTGCGGTCTACATCGGCAAGACACGCCTCATTGATAACTTCATCGTCAATATATGATAATAAGGTATAGCAGATGAACATAACGTTGCTGAAATCAAAGATTCACCGTGCTGTGGTGACTCAGTCTGACCTCAACTATGTGGGAAGTGTCACCATTGATGCCCGGCTGATGCGTGAGGCCGGTATCGTGGAGTACGAGAAGGTTGCCATTGCCGACATCGACAACGGCAACCGTCTGGAAACTTATGCCATCGTCGGCGAGGAAGACTCCGGCATCATCTGTCTTAACGGTGCAGCTGCCCGCTGCGTCAGTGCCGGCGACAAGGTCATCATCATGGCCTATGCCGACATGACGCCCGAGGAGGCCCGGACGTTCAAGCCCGCCGTCCTCTTCGTTGATGAGCACAACAAGATTATCCGCAAGGCCAGCTACGAGCATCACGGACTGCTCAGCGAACAATAAAACTTTCAAGCCTATGCTGACAGGAAAAACCATCGTCCTCGGCGTGACGGGCAGCATCGCTGCCTACAAGACCGCCAACCTCGCTTCGATGCTGGTCAAGCTTGGTGCCGACGTCCACGTCATCATGACCCGCAATGCCACGCAGTTCATCACCCCGATGACCTTCGAGACGCTGACCTCGAACAAGTGCATCGTCGACACCTTCGACCGTAACTTCTCGTTCGACGTGAAGCATGTCTCATTAGCCAAGCGGGGCGACCTCTTCATGGTGGCTCCATGCACGGCCAACGTCATCGGCAAGTTGGCGGCAGGCATCTGCGACGATATGCTGACGACGACGCTCCTTGCCACGAAGGCACCGAAACTGCTGGCTCCCGCCATGAACACCGGTATGTGGGAGAACCCCATCCTTCAGCGTAATCTCCAATTGCTTCAGGGCTACGGCTATCATGTCGTTCAGCCCGCCGTAGGGCGTCTGGCCTGCGGCGATGTCGGCAGCGGGAAGATGCCGCCCGAGGAACTGCTGCTTGAGCATATCCTGCTGGGCATAGCCCGTGAAAAGGACCTGCACGGGTGTCGGCTGTTGGTCACCGCCGGTCCAACGCAGGAGGCCATCGACCCCGTTCGCTTTATCACCAACCATTCGTCGGGCAAGATGGGGTATGCCATTGCCAAGATGGCTGCACTCCGTGGGGCTGACGTGACGCTGGTCTCCGGGCCGGTCAGCATCAAGCCCTTTGCCCAAGTCAACGTGGTATCCGTAACCAGTGCCCAGGATATGTACGATGCCGTCACTCAGCGAAGTGCCGCCAGCGACGTCGTCATCATGTGCAGTGCCGTGGCTGACTACAAGCCTGCCACCTATTCCGAACAGAAGGTGAAAAAGCACGACGGCACGCTCTCCATCCCCCTCGCGCGGACACCCGACATCCTGCAGTACTTAGGCGAACACAAGCCGGAAGGGCAGGTGCTCGTAGGCTTCTCGATGGAGACCGAGAACCTTATCGAGAACTCGCGCGCCAAGCTGGCGAAGAAGAAGGCTGACCTCATCTGCGCCAACTCCATTGCTGACAGTCAGACCGGCTTCGGTGTCGACACCAACCGCGTGACGCTCATCACGCACGACGAAGTCAGCGAGCTGCCACTCTGCTCCAAGGAGGAAACGGCCGACCTGATACTCAACCGCATTGCCGACATTATCCATCGTCCATGAAGACTGTCATCATCGGTTCCGGCAATCTCGCCACCCATCTGTCGTTGGCACTGAAGGCCAGCGGAATGCCCATTGCCCAGGTGTATAGCCGCACGGCGGAACACGCCGCGGAGCTGGCAGCCAAGTTGGAGTGTCCTTTCACGGCCGAGGTGGACGAGGTGCTTACTGATGCCGACCTCTACATCATCTCTGTCAACGACGATGCCATCAGCGGCATGGCTGTCCGACTGTGCAAAGCCCGCCCCCAAGGCGTCTTCATCCATACGGCAGGCAGTGTCCCCATGGGCATCTTCCGACCCTACGGTGTGCGCCACGGCGTGCTTTATCCCATGCAGACTTTCTCGAAGAACCGCCCCGTCGACTTCCGCACCATTCCCTGTTTCATCGAGGCTTCCGACGACACGACGCTGGAGTTGATTCGTGGCCTCGCCGGGAGAATTTCCGACAACGTTATACCTGCTGACTCCGAGAAGCGGCGTAAGCTCCACCTCGCAGCCGTCCTGGCGTGCAATCTCGCCAACCACTGCTACCGCCTGGCAGAGCGCGTGCTCGAAGAGGAGCAGATAGACTTTAAGCTCTATCTGCCGCTTATCCAAGAGACCGCCCGCAAGGTGACGGCGATGTCGCCACGCGAGGCACAGACCGGTCCCATGGTGCGTTATGACTTGGGCGTGATGGCTGCCCAGGTCAGCTTGCTGCACGACCAGCGTACCCGCCAGATTTACCGTCTGATGGCCGAAAGCATACACGAAGACACACTGCTTTGTGTTAAATAACCTTATTTCCTTTGCTGCTTGCCAAAAAATGCTTACCTTTGGCGCTTATAAAATCTAAAACAATAAGTATCAAACTTTAAAATAGGAATTATGAGTTATTTACGATTCGAAAAAGCCGTGATGACTAACCTTCAGGAGAGTCTGCGCCGTGAATTACTCCGTACCAACCGCTCAGGTGCCTACAGCTCGTCAACCCTCGTTGACTGCAACACACGTAAGTACCACGGTCTGCTGGTTGTTCCTGTACCCGAACTTGACGACGAGAACCATGTCCTGCTCTCGTCGTTAGACTGTACGGTCATCCAGCACGGAGCCGAATTCAACTTAGGCCTCCATAAGTATCAGGGCAACACATTCAGCCCAAACGGGCATAAGTACATCCGTGAGTTTGATGCCAGCCTCGTGCCGACGACCACCTACCGTGTCGGCGGCGTCATCCTGAAGAAGGAAGCCATCTTCCAGGCTTACGAGGACCGCATACTCATACGTTACACACTCGTCGACGCCCACTCTGCCACGACGCTGCGCTTCCGCCCCTTCCTGGCTTTCCGCTCCGTGCGCCAGTTCACCCACGAGAACGCAACAGCCAGCCGCGAGTACACACCCGTGGACCACGGCATCAAGACGTGTATGTATGCCGGCTATCCCGACCTGTATATGCAGTTCTCCAAGAAGAATGAGTTCGTCTTCATGCCCGACTGGTATCGCGGCATCGAGTATCCCAAGGAGCAGGAGCGGGGCTACGCCTCCAACGAAGACCTCTACGTGCCGGGCTACTTCGAGATGCCCATCAAGAAGGGCGAGAGCATCATCTTTGCTGCTTCCACCTCGCAGACGAAGGCTACGGGGCTGAAGAAGCTCTTCGACGACGAGGTGGGCGTGCGCGTTCCCCGCGACAACTTCTACCACTGCCTCGTCACCGCCGCCCATCAGTTTCACAACCGCAAGCCCAACGACGACCGCTACCTGCTGGCCGGCTATCCGTGGTTCAAGGCCCGTGCCCGCGACACGTTCATCGCTCTGCCCGGACTGACGCTGTCCATCGACGAGCGCGACTATTTCGAACTGGTGATGAAGACTGCCGAGAAGGGACTGCGTGAATTCATGGAAGGCAAACCGCTCTCGGTGAAGATCTACGAGATCGAGCAGCCCGATGTCCCCCTGTGGGCCGTCTGGGCCATTCAGCAGTATGTGAAGGATGTCGGCCGCGACGAGGGCTTTAAGAAATACGGTCAGTTGCTGAAGGACATTGTGCTGTTTATCGAGGAAGGCGGCCATCCCAACCTGCGCCTCGACGAGAACGGCCTGCTCTACACCGACGGGCGCGATAAGGCCGTGACATGGATGAACTCCACGGCCAACGGCCGGCCTGTCGTGCCCCGCTCCGGCTATATTGTTGAGTTCAATGCCCTGTGGTACAATGCCGTGAAGTTCTGTGCCTCGATGGCTGCCGATCTGAACGACCAGGAGTCGGCCGCCCATCTCGAGCAGTTGGCAGCCAAGGTCAAGCAGTCGTTCGTCGAGACTTTCGTCAACGAATACGGCTACCTGCTCGACTACGTCGACGGTGTCAATATGGACTGGTCGGTTCGTCCGAACATGATTTTCGCCGTGGCTCTTGACTACTCACCGCTGTCGCAGCAGCAGATGAAGAGCGTAGTAGATATATGTACGCGCGAACTGCTCACCCCGAAGGGCCTGCGCTCGCTCTCGCCGAAGAGTGGCGGCTACAACCCGATGTACGTCGGCCCGCAGACACAGCGCGACTATGCCTACCACCAGGGAACGGCGTGGCCGTGGCTCGGAGGCTTCTATATGGAGGCCTGCCTCAAACTCTACAAGCGCTCGCGCCTGTCGTTCATCGAGCGGCAGATGGTGGGCTACGAAGACGAGATTGACTATCACGCCATCGGAACCATCTCCGAACTGTTCGACGGCAACCCGCCATTCCACGGTCGCGGTGCCATGGCCTTCGCCATGAACGTGGCCGAGATTCTGCGCACGCAGAAGCTCCTGGAGAAGTATTCGTATCAAAAGTAAATAGGAGGACCGCTATATGAAAGTATTAATGTTTGGATGGGAGTATCCTCCTCACGTGTTCGGTGGACTTGCCACCGCCAACTATGGTATCTCTGAGGGACTGAAGGCCCAGGGCGACATCGAGACCGTCCTCTGCCTGCCGCATCCCTTCGGCGACGAGAGCCAGCACGCCTGCCGCATCGTTGCCATGAACGCCGTGCCCATTGCCTGGCGCGACGTCGATTACGACTATGTGAAGAGTAGGGTAGGCAACATCATGGACCCCGACTACTACTTCAAGCTCCGCGAGCATATCTATGCCGACTTCAACTACATGAACGTCAACGACCTCGGTGCTATGGAGTTTGCCGGAGGCTACCCGGGAAACCTGCATGAGGAGATCAACAATTACTCAATCATTGCCGGACAAGTGGCTCGCACTGAGGAGTTTGATATTATCCACGCTCACGACTGGCTGACCTTCCCTGCATCCACGCCAAGCAGGTCAGCGGCAAGCCGCTGTGCATCCACGTCCACGCCACCGACTTCGACCGTTCGCGCGGCAAGGTGAACCCCACCGTCTATTCGATCGAGAAGAACGGTATGGACTGGGCCGACTGCATCATGTGTGTGTCGGAGCTGACGCGCCAGACGGTCATCAACCAGTATCATCAGGATCCGCGCAAGTGCTTCACCGTTCACAACGCCGTCTATCCACTGCCGCAGGAGTATCAGGACATTCCCCGTCCCGACCATACGGGCAAGGAGAAAGTCGTCACCTTCCTCGGGCGCATCACCATGCAGAAGGGACCCGAATACTTCGTCGAGGCCGCCACGATGGTGCTCCACCGCACCCGCAATGTGCGCTTCTGCATGGCCGGTTCCGGCGACATGATGGATGGCATGATACAGTTGGCTGCCGAGCGCGGCATTGCCGACCGCTTCCACTTCCCGGGCTTCATGCGCGGCAAGCAGGTCTATGAGTGCCTGAAAGCCTCTGATGTCTACGTCATGCCGTCGGTCAGCGAGCCCTTCGGCATCTCACCACTGGAAGCCATGCAGTGCGGTACGCCCTCTATCATCTCCAAGCAGTCAGGTTGCGCCGAGATTCTCGACAACTGCATCAAGGTGGACTATTGGGACATCCACGCCCTGGCCGATGCCATCTACTCCATCTGCCACAACGAGTCGCTCTTCCAGTACCTCAAGGACGAGGGCAAGCGCGAGGTCGACCAGATTACGTGGGAGAAGGTAGGCCGCTGGATACGCACGCTCTATCGCCGCACCCTCGGTTGGGAGCAATAAATCGAAAATCGAAAATCAGTAAATAGAAAATAAGATTATGAAAACAATTTGTTTATATTTCGAGATACATCAGATTATCCATCTGAAGCGCTACCGTTTCTTTGACATCGGTACCGACCATTACTATTACGATGACTACGAGAACGAACGTAGCATCACCGACATCGCCGAGCGCTCGTATATGCCGGCACTTACTGCCATCGGCGACATGATAGCGCAGCACGGCAAGTATTTCAAGGTGGCCTTCAGCCTCTCCGGCACCGGCATTGAGCAGCTGGAGTATCATGCACCGCAGGTTATTGCCAAGCTGCAGGAGCTGGCACAGACCGGCTGCGTGGAGTTCCTCGCTGAGCCTTACAGCCACGGCCTCTCGTCGTTAGCCAACGAAGAGACCTTCGCCCTCGACGTCAAGAAGCAGTGCCAGAAGATTGAGGAGCTCTTCGGCCAGAAGCCGACAGTGGCCCGCAACTCGTCGCTCATCTACAGCGACGATATCGGTGGCCAGATTGCCGCTATGGGCTTCAAGGGTATGCTCACCGAGGGAGCCAAGCACGTGCTCGGCTGGAAGTCGCCCCACTACGTCTACAACTGCAACATTGCCCCCAACCTGAAGCTGCTCCTCCGCGACGTGGAACTCAGCGACGACATCTCGCTGCGCTTCAACAATGCCGAGTGGGAGGGCTATCCGTTGTTCGCCGATTCCTATGTCGACCGCATTGCACGCTTGCCCGAGGAGGAGAAGATTATCAACATCTTTATGGAGTTGTCGGCTCTCGGTATCGCCCAGCCGCTCAGCTCTAACATCCTCGAGTTCCTGAAGGCACTGCCTGCCTGTGCCAAGGAGAAGGGTATCGACTTCGCCACGCCGACGGAGATCTGCATGAAGGTGCCATCGGTCGGAGCCGTCGATGTGCCCGACACCCTCAGCTGGGTCGACGAGGAGCGCGATTGCTCATGCTGGCTCGGCAACGCCATGCAGCGCGAGGCATTCCAGAAGCTCTACTCGGTGGCCGACCGTCTGCGCATTGCCAACGACCCGCGCATCAACCAGGACTGGGACTACCTGCAGGCATCCAACAACTTCCGCTTCATGACCACCAAGCCCTCGAACGTGGGCCTCGACCGTGGCATCTACAGCGGACCGTTCGACGCCTTCACCAACTACATGAACATCCTTGGCGACTTCATCAACCGTGTCAACGCCCTCTATCCGCTCGACATCGACAACGACGAGCTGGAGGGTCTGCTCACCACCATCAAGAACCAGGGCGACGAGATTGAGATGAAGGATAAGGAGATTACCCGCCTGAAGGCCAAGATTGAAAAGTTTGAGGCAGTGAAGCCCGCAGTCAAGAAGTCTGCCCCTAAGCGGAAAACAGCCGCCCCAAAGGCTGAGTAGCCCTTAAACCCGGCATTTCGTGTCAGCAATCTACGGCATCCCCAGACTCTTCGGGCTGGGGATGCCTATTCACTTAGCCACATGAATAATACGATTCGACAGACGTTGCGCCTACGCCGATGGCTGTTGGCGGCCATGGCCCTACTCCTGTGCAGCTCGGTGAGCGGACAGGAGGACAGTACCTATACAAGCAGGAAGAAGTCACTCCGTAAGCTCGAACGGCTTCAGCGCAGCAGGCGGATAGACAGCGTGCTGACCGCACGCTACTATCGCATACCCTACGACACGCATTTCGTGGCTCGCCCAGAGGGAAACCTGACGTTAAAGGTCAGGCTGAAGCAGACGGGCAACACTTTTCATGCCAAGGGAACGGTGAACGACATCTACTCGAAGGCCGACCTCAGCACGAGCCACAAGACGACGGTGAGCATAGGGGCCTCCTATCGCGGCATCTCAGCCTCATTGGCTATCAACCCCGACAAGCTGAGAGGGGCCTACAAGGACTATGAGCTCAACCTTAACTACTACAGCAGCCGCATCAGTATCGACTTCAGCTATCAGCGGTCGGAATCGCTGACGGGCAATATCTGGGGCGACGGCTTCTTGTCGCGGCTGCAGTCGGACGACGTGAGGCTGAAGATTGCGAACCTTGCGGGCTACTATTGCTTCAACCATCGTCGCTTCTCATTTCCGGCAGCCTTTAACCAGAGCTACATCCAGCGCCGCTCGGCAGGCTCGTGGTTGGCCGGCTTCAGCTATCAGGGAGGCAGCCTTAAAACCACCGACGCGCTGCTGGCGAGAAACCCCGATGCCCTTGACACACGTATCTATGTGGGCCATCTCGGCATCGGCGGGGGCTACGGCTACAACTGGGTTCCCGGCAGACGGTGGCTCCTGCACATCTCGATGCTCCCCACCTTCGTTGTCTACAACCGCAACAATATGACTGTGCGCGGCGAGCGCATGGACGCGCAGTATATGCAGTTCAACATGATTTTCAACGAGCGCGCCGCCATCGTCCATAACTTCTCACCACGCTACTTCGCCGGCATCACGCTCGTGATGAACAACTCCGTCTTCGACGATGACATGGTGGTAGTCAACCAGAACAAATGGAACACCCGCCTCTCTTTCGGCGTGCGCTTATAGCAGGCGCCGCGTCGTCGTGATGAGGCGGCGCGTCACGGAGAAAACGAAAATGTAGTTTTCCCATACATACGGCGCCCTTCATAGTAAGTAAGGCAGTAGAACGTCATCTGCAAGAGCCAAAGGAGATAGAAAATATACCCAGAATAGTTTGGCAGTTTATGGTTTTTTCCGTATCTTTGCAGGCGGGAAAACGAATATCGACAGCCTATGAGTACGCAAACAATGACGCAGCAGATAGCTGAATACTTCAAGACGCAGCCCGTCCTGAAGGCTTGGCTTTTCGGCTCCTTCGCCCGTGGTGAGGAGCGCGAGGACAGCGATGTGGACATACTGGTCAAGTTCGACCGTACTCTCCCCATCGGCTTGCTTGCCTATGTACGCATGAATCGCGAACTGGAGGAGAAGCTTGGCCGCAAGGTGGATCTCGTGGAAGAAGGAACCCTTCGCCCTGCAGCCCAGATAACAGCAAATCGTGACTTGAAAGTAATCTATGAGAGAGGCAATTAGAGACAT
>CAJOLE010000097.1 GCA_905235325.1 uncultured Prevotella sp.
GGTTGGAGGTTGACGGGATGAATGGGATGAATGGGCAGAATGGGAAAAGGCGGCGGGTTTTACTGAAAAGGCGGCGGGTTTTGGGGAAAAGGCGGCGGGGTTTGGATGGAAGGAGTTCTTCGCAAGCGAAGCGGCAAAGCCGAGTCTTCGCAAGCGAAGCGGCAAAGCCGAGCGGAGCGAATGCGAAACTTGAAGAATTTATCGTACTTTACCGCCAAAAGGTTTGGGCTTTTGAATAATAGTTCGTATCTTTGCAGGCAGGAAAAACGAGAAGGTATGAAAAAGAACGTGATTTACTATGTGGCAATGGCCATTGCCGTATGTGCGACCAGTTGTAAGAACGACAAGCAGGCGGCCCAAGCTGCTGAGGCGGGAGACGCTGTTGACGTAACAGAGGCCCCGGCACCAGCCGAACCTGAAACGCAAGAAGTTTCTGAAGAGGAGATGGAAAGTCAGGGCGGCATGTATAACCCACGGGATATTGCCAGAGCCTGGAAGAGGCGCGTCATCAATGTGCCTGGCCAGGGGAGCGACATTGTGGCACTCTTCGAGGCGTTCTACACTGAGTGGCCCACCGTGGAGGGTAACCGCATTGTGCACATGACCAACCCCCAGCTGGCCCCAGAAAGCGACCTCTACGAGGAAGGCTCCGACATAGACCGTAAGAATGGCTATGTGGAGTCGGTCTGGTACGAGGGAGAGCCGCTTGGCACCATCTCTGCCTGCGTGTGGAAGCGAAAGGACGGTCACAAGCTCTTTGCTGTGAACTTCAACGTGCCCATGAGTCAGGGCAAGCCCTTCCTCTGCTTCTATGATTTCGACCCTGACAGGCGCACCCTTACTCCTGAGAATAGTCCCATCAAGCAGGAACAGTTGAACTTCCCCGATCAGGATCCGCTGTGGTACCAACTCCCCAAAGAGGGCAAGACGCTGGAAGTGGTTGAAAAGGCTGATGAAGAATGCGTGGCAACTACCTTCTACGAGTTTGACGGGCAGAACCTGAAACTCGCCAGACGTCAACAGTCGTTCTGACCATCTTAACAAAATATTTCTAACAATGAACCTGACAATTATTCTTTCTGTCATTTACCTGTTCGTGGGCAGCTATTCAGCACCCTCGGACGAAGGCATCCGCGTCTATACATTCGACACGGAAACTGCCGAAACAAAGTACCTTTGCGGAGCTAAAGGAATCTCAAACCCAGGTTTCTTGTGTCTGTCTGCCGATGGGCGGCGAGTATATGCTGTGGGCGAAGACCCCAACGAAACCACGTCTACCGCCAATAGTCTGATTTTTAATCCGCACAAGGGAACACTTCAACTTACAAGCAGTCAACCTGCTCACGGTAGCGCGCCAAGCAACATTGCACTTTCGCCCAACGGTAGTTTTGTTGTTACCGCTAATTACTACAGTGGCAGCATAACTTACTATAACGTTGATAAGAAGGGAAGACTTGGAACGCCATCGGTCTATGCTTTCACGGGCAGCAGCACACACCCCAAGCGGCAGACGCATCCCTATTTGCACGGAATCTATTACACACCTGATGGCAAACACTTGTGGTGCACCGACCTTGGCACCGACTTGGTTCGCACCTTTTCGGTAGATACTCACGGAATACCACAGATTGATACCGCCCATCAAACCGACTTTTTCACCAAGAGCGGCCTTGGACCTCGACATATCTGCTTTTCGCCAGACCGTCCATTGGCATACTTGTTGGGCGAATTATCTGGTGAGGTATGCACGCTCGACTTCTCTCAGCCCGACAACGTAAAGGTGCTGCAGGCAGTACGTTGCGATTCGCTAAACGCCGAGGGAAGTGCCGACATCCACATCTCGCCAGATGGACGCTTTGTATATGCCAGTCATCGACTTAAAGGCGATGGACTCTCTATTTTGCGAGTAGATGCCGACGGCACACTTACCAAAATTGGCTATCAGCCCACAGCCGCCTATCCGCGCAACTTTGCTATCTCGCCAGACGGACGATTCTTGTTGGTTGCCAGTCGCGACGAAGACATCATTCAGATATTTCGCCGCAACATTGACACAGGCTTGCTCTCCGACACAGGACAGCGCATCCCCATGCACAATCCATCGTGCCTCAAGTTCTATGTGCCAAAGGGAGGAAAGGATGTCAACAATCCGTATAGATAAAGTGTAAAGAAAATCAAAGCAACTTCGTTTTGAGTCTGTATCGGCTTTTGTTTGAAAGTGCGGTGCAGACTCAAAACGTTGTTAAATGAAAATAATCTGTGTTTGCGCATACTTGGAAACTTAATTGTTCTTCTTGCCATTTATAGATTCAAAATTGAATCAATCAACAATAGATTATGTGTCAATATAATAAAAAGGTTTACAAATAATAATGTGGAAAAAAACGACGAAGTTTTGTTGTTCTGCAAAAATATTGCTAACTTTGCGCCATAATTCTGAAACATCTGAAAGCTTATGAAAGGAATCGTACTGGCCGGCGGTAGCGGCACACGCCTCTACCCCATCACGAAGGGAATCTCAAAGCAGCTGATTCCCATCTTCGACAAACCCATGATCTACTACCCCATCTCGGTGCTAATGCTGGCCGGCATCCGCGAGATACTCATCATCTCGACGCCGCACGACCTGCCGGGATTCCGACGGCTGCTGGGCACGGGCGAGGAGCTGGGCGTGCGCTTCGAGTATGCCGAACAGCCGTCACCCGACGGACTGGCACAGGCGTTCATCATCGGCGAGAAGTTCATCGGTCAGGACTGCGTATGCCTCGTGCTGGGCGACAACATCTTCTACGGCTCAGGCTTCAGCGGACTGCTGCGCCAGAGCGTTGAGAATGCCGAGCAGAAGGGGCTGGCTACCGTCTTCGGCTACTACGTGAACGACCCTGAGCGCTACGGCGTGGCTGAGTTCGACAAGGACGGCAACTGTCTCTCGATAGAGGAGAAGCCGGAACACCCGAAGTCGAACTACGCCGTGGTGGGGCTATACTTCTATCCCAACTCGGTGGTCGACATTGCGAAGAGCATCAAGCCGAGCGCACGCGGCGAACTGGAGATTACGACGGTCAACCAGGAATATCTGCGCCAGCAGAAGCTGAAGGTGCAGACGCTTCAGCGGGGCTTTGCCTGGCTCGACACGGGCACACACGACTCACTGGCCGAGGCTTCGACGTTTATCGAGGTCATCGAGAAGCGTCAGGGGCTGAAGGTGGCGTGCCTCGAGGAGATTGCCTTCAAGAAAGGGTGGATAACGAAAGAAAATCTCAGGGAACTGGCCAAGCCGATGCTCAAAAACGGATACGGACAGTACCTGATGCAGCTAACGGAATAGACTTTCTTATAGGTAGACGGATATAATAAAAGACGGTTAGGTTTACATGAGGGAATCCTCTTATTAACCTAACCGTCTTTTAATATTCAAGTTGGTCTAACCGTCAAAACAGTCTAACCGTCAAAAACACTACTTGACCTTCTCAACGATGGCCTTGAAAGCCTCGGGGTTGTTCATGGCGAGGTCGGCGAGCACCTTGCGGTTGATTTCGATACCGGCCTTTGAGAGGGCGCCCATCAGCTGCGAGTAGCTCAGTCCGTTAAGGCGGGCGGCGGCGTTGATACGCTGAATCCACAGGCTGCGGAATGCGCGCTTCTTGTTACGACGGTCGCGATAGGCGTAAGTCAGACCCTTCTCCCAGGTATTCTTGGCTACTGTCCAAACATTCTTACGGGCTCCAAAGTAGCCACGGGTGAGCTTCAAAATTCTCTTACGCTTTGCTCTTGATGCAACGTGATTTACTGATCTTGGCATAATTTCTTACTTCTTTAAATGTTCGACAATAGGTGAATTAACGGAGACACAACAGGTCGCGCACCTGCTTCATGTTTGAAACGTCAACAAGCGTTGAACCGCAGAGGTTGCGCTTCTGCTTCTTGGTTTTCTTCGTCAGAATGTGGCTGTGGTAAGCGTGATGTCTCTTGACCTTACCTGTACCGGTGAACGAGAATCTCTTCTTGGCACCGGAATTTGTCTTTACTTTTGGCATTTTTAAAAACTTTTAAATTGTTATTGAATAATCGGCGACTACGCATATACCGGGCGCGCCACCTTGCTATTTACTGTTTACGATTTATTCGTCATTCGTTTCCGTCAACTTCTTCAGGGCCTCAGCCGAAATCTTCGCGTTGGCAAAGAGTCCGCCGTTGGCGGGAGCCTCGGCGTCGACTTCGGGTTTTAGCTGCTGGGCGGTCTGCTCCTTCTGGTCGACTACGGCCTCGCGGTCGCGGGCCTGCTGGCTCTTTTTCTTCTCGCCGGCCTTCTTGGGGGCGAGGTAAAGGAACATCTTCTTGCCTTCGAGCGACGGCATCGACTCCACCTTGCCATAGTCCTCAAGATCGTTGGCAAACCTCAGCAGCAACACCTCGCCCTGCTCCTTAAACAGGATGGAGCGTCCACGGAAGAATACGTACGCGCGTACCTTATTTCCTTCTTGCAGGAATTCGCGTGCGTGCTTCAGCTTGAACTGGTAGTCGTGCTCGTCGGTCTGTGGTCCGAAGCGGATTTCCTTGACCTCCACCTTGGCCTGCTTGGCTTTCATCTCCTTGGCACGCTTCTTTTGCTGGTAGAGGAACTTCGAGTAGTCGATGAGACGGCAGACAGGCGGGTTGGCATTAGGCGAGATCTCTACGAGATCGACCCCCTGCTCACGGGCCATGTTGAGCGCGTCGCGGGTAGGAACAACGGTCGAGCCGTTGTCACCGACGATGCGAACTTCACGCACGCGTATTTGCTCGTTTACGCGGTACTGATTCTTTATTTTGTCACTCTTCATCAACTACTTTTTAGAAAATCGGATGCAAAGGTACAATAAATCAGCGAATTGGCAAAACAATTCTTAAAATATTTTTCCTTTTTCACCCGTTTTTCATCTTCTTCCACCCCAAAGGCTATCCGACGAGGCAGAAAACGAACTGTCCGTCGGCATAATCGCACCTGACGACTCCGAAACGGATGAGTCTGGCCAGCAGTCCGATCACCTGGCGGCGACCGAGCCCCGAGCGGCGCACCACCTGACTGAGCGAGAGCCGTCCCTGCATGGCATCCATCAGCCGGCGCACTTCGCCCGTGTACGTCATCATCGTGCCGCGCTCGGCCTGCTGCTCGCGCCAGACAGCCAGATGGACGGGCGAGGCCACGATGTTCTCGTCGGCTATGCGGATATAGGCGCGCTGGCGGCCCTCGTCGTCGACAGCGCAGACGGGCTTGTGGGCCGACGGCGGCACGGTTGCCACGACGATGGTGCGGCCCTCGGCATGGTAGGTGTCGAACTTGATGCTCGCCTCCGGTCGGCAGAACTTATACGCCGCCTGGTGCATCATGTAGATTTCCTCCTCGGAGCGCACGCCGCTCAGGTGGCCGTCGTCGCGCACGCCGATGAGCAGGCGTCCCCCGTCGGTATTGGCAAAAGCCGAAACAGACCGTGCCAATTTCTGAGCGTCGGTCACCTTGTATTTAAAGTCCTGCTGCTGGTGCTCGCCTTCGCTGATGAGTCCCAACAGATAGCGTCTGTCGTCCATCTTACTATTTCTGCGTGCAAAGTTAAACATTTTTCCCGACACCGTCAAGTCTCTCCCCACTTTTCCGGCCTTCTATCCGGGCGTTTATGGACTTTTCTTCGGACAAATGTTCAGAGAACGGCATTTTCGGGCATTTTTATTTTTTAATCTCTGTGTTTTTTCGTACCTTTGCAGCCATCAGTAGAGACGCCACAATGTGACGTCTCTACGCAAAGGCCAAAATAACGTTAGTTTATAGAAAACATTAAAACAAGGAAGCTATGAAGAGACTCACATTTACGCTGATGATGCTGCTGAGCGTCATGGTGATACAGGCCCAGATGGTCGACCCGGTACACTTCAAGTCGGAACTGAAGACGAAGGAGGGTTCCGACGAGGGTGAGATTCTTTTTACCGCAACCATCGACCCGGGATGGCACGTCTACAGCACCGACTTAGGACAGGACGGCCCCATCGAGGCTTCGTTCAACGTGGTGAAGATGGAGGGCGTCGAGCGGGTGGGCAAGCTCACGCCACGGGGCAACGTGGTGAAGCAGTTCGACGAGATGTTCGGCATGGAGCTGAAGTTCTTCGAGAACACGGCCACGTTCGTACAGAAAGTACGCTTCACCAAGCCCCAGTATGACATCGACTGCTTCCTGGAGTACGGTGCATGCAACGACCAGAGCTGTCTGCCGCCGACCCAGGTGGAGCTGAAGGCGAAGGGGGAAGTGAAGGCCTCACCAAAAGAAGCCTCCCCGGAAGCCTCCCCAAGCCCCTCCGAAGGAGGGGATGTTCAATTTCCTGATGTTCCCGCCACCGCCGTCAGCACGCCTGACACAGCCGCTTTAAGTAATCAGACACCCCCTCCTTCGGAGGGGCTTGGGGAGGCCTCCCTCTGGCAGCCCGTCATCTCCGAACTCCGTGCGGCAGGAATGGACAAGCCGCTGAGCGACCACTCCTTATTATATATCCTGCTGATGGGCTTCGTAGGCGGACTGCTGGCAGTCTGTATGCCCTGCATCTGGCCCATCATCCCGATGACCGTCTCATTCTTCCTGAAGCGCGCCAAGGCCGATAAGCGGAAGGGCATCCGCGACGCCGTCACCTACGGCCTCAGCATCATCGTCATCTATCTGGGATTGGGACTGCTGGCGACGGCACTCTTCGGCAGCGACACGCTGAACGCCATGTCGACCAACGCCGTGTTCAACATCCTGCTGTTCCTGCTGCTGGTGGCCTTCGCCCTCTCGTTCTTCGGCTGGTTCGAAATCAAGCTGCCCGACTCATGGGCCAACGCCGTCGACTCGAAAGCATCGGCGACCAGCGGACTGCTCAGCATCTTCCTCATGGCCTTCACGCTCGTGCTCGTCTCGTTCTCCTGCACGGCACCCATCATCGGGCTGCTGCTCGTCGAGACCACCACCAGCGGCAACTGGGTGGCTCCGGCCGTCGGTATGTTTGGCTTCGCGCTGGCCCTGGCACTGCCCTTCACCCTCTTCGCCCTGTTCCCCGCATGGCTGAAGCAGGCACCGAAGTCAGGCTCGTGGATGACCACGCTCAAGGTCGTGCTCGGCTTCATCGAGCTGGCCTTCGCCCTGAAATTCCTCAGCGTGGCCGATCTGGCCTACGGCTGGCACCTGCTCGACCGCGAGGTGTTCCTCTCGCTCTGGATTGTCATCTTCGCCCTGCTGGGGGCATACCTCTGCGGCTGGCTGAAGTTCCAGGAGGATGAGGTCGGCGGCGAACTGCAGAAGCCCAAGCCCGTCGTCTGCATCATGGGCGGACTCTGCTCGCTGGCCTTCGCCGTCTATATGCTGCCCGGCCTCTGGGGGGCTCCGTGCAAGGCCGTCAGTGCCTTTGCCCCGCCGATAAACACGCAGGACTTCAACCTGAACACCCGTACCGTCGAGGCCCGCTTTACCGACTACGACCTCGGCATGGCCGCAGCACGCGCCGAGGGCAAGCCCGCGTTCATCGACTTCACGGGCTTCGGCTGCGTGAACTGCCGCAAGATGGAGGCTGCCGTGTGGACTGACCCGCGCGTGGCCGACCGCCTGAACAACGACTACGTGCTCATTTCGCTCTACGTTGACGACAAGACACCACTGGCAGAACCCATAGAAGTGACCGACGAGCAGGGCAACACCCGCACACTGCGAACCGTCGGCGCGAAGTGGAGCTACCTGCAGAGCCATAAGTTTGGAGCCAACGCCCAGCCCTTCTACGTCATTCTCGACCCCACAACCGGCAAGCCCCTGAGCGGCAGCCGGGCCTACGACGAGGACATCGCAGCTTTCCTG
>CAJOLE010000098.1 GCA_905235325.1 uncultured Prevotella sp.
GCTTGCCATTAGCCATATCAGTGAGCGATATGTAGTCTTTGTCGTTATAAGACAAGACTGTTATTTCAGTATTTTGGACTGTAATCTTTGCCATATGCAATAGTACAAAATCACGAGACAAAAGAACAAAAGGCGAAAATTCCCACAAAAGTTTTGTAATCTCGCATTTTCTGTGTACCTTTGTCCTCGACAAAGAGCCATTGAAACAGGCTGGTGGCTCTGCGTCGGGAGGTCTTTGGTATGCAAATCACGGCAGAATGAGGAAATGAGAACCGTTGCCAGTTCGTAACCCCGATTTTTCCCAATCCTCGGAACTGCTTTTATTTACAAAAGGTTTGCGATTTTATCCAAAATTACGAAATATTTCTCATTTCTCATTTCTCATTTCTCATTTATTTTGTAACTTTGCACCGTAATTCTGAAAAAAACGTTATGCAAGAGACAAGACAGAACAAAATAGCCCGCCTGCTGCAGAAGGAGCTGAGCGTCATCTTCCAGGAGCAGACCCGCGCCATGCACGGCGTGATGGTCAGCGTAACGCGCACGAAGATTTCACCCGACCTGAGTGTCTGCACCGCCTACCTGAGCATATTCCCCTCGGAGCGGGGCGAGGAGCTGCTGCACAACATCGAGCTCAACCTGAAATCTATACGCTACGCCTTAGGCCAGCGCGTCCGCAACCAGCTGCGCATCGTTCCCGAGCTGCGATTCTTCATCGACGACTCCTTAGACTACATTGACCGCATCGACGAGCTGCTGAAGAAATGAACACAGCCTTCTACATTGCCCGTCGATACCTCTTCTCGAAGAAGTCGACACACGCCATCAACGTCATCAGCGGCATTTCCGTAGTAGGTGTCGCCGTGGCCACGATGGCCCTGGTGGTGACGCTGAGCGTCTTCAACGGTTTCCACGACCTCGTGGCATCGTTCCTCACGTCGTTCGACCCCCAGCTGAAGGTGACGCCCGTCAAGGGTAAGAGCGTAGCTGCCGACGACCCCCGGCTGACCCAGATACGCGAGCTGCCACAGGTAGACGTGGCCACTGAGTGCTTAGAGGACCAGGCACTGGCTCTCTACAACGGTCGCCAGGCCATGGTGACGCTGAAGGGCGTCGACGACAACTTCGACCAGCTGACGCATATCGGCGAAATCTTAGTTGGCGACGGACAGTTTGAGCTTCACGCCGCCGACATGCACTACGGCCTGCTCGGCATCCGCCTGGCCGAGACGCTGAACACGGGTTACACCTACGACCGGCCGCTGAAGATATTCGCCCCGAGGCGCGAGGGGCAGTTCGACATGAGTGCCCCCGAGGAGTCGTTCATCGAGGACGAGCTCTTTTCGCCCGGCGTGCTGTTCTGCGTCAGACAGGCTAAGTACGACAAGAACTACATCATCACCTCCCTTGGATTTGCACGCCGCGTCTTCGAGCAGCAGGGCATGGTGTCGTCGTTAGAGCTGCGGCTGAAGCCTGGCAGCAACTTCGAGTCGGTGAAGAGAGAGATGAAAGCTATAGCAGGCGACGACTTCTACGTGAAGGACCGCTTCGAGCAGCAGGACGAGACGTTCAAGATTATGAAGATAGAGAAGCTGATTGCCTACGTCTTCCTGACGTTCATACTGATTGTAGCCTGCTTCAACATCATCGGCTCGCTGTCGATGCTCATTATCGACAAGAAGGACGACGTCGTCACGCTGCGCAACCTCGGAGCCTCCGATAAGGTTATCACGCGCATCTTCCTGTTCGAGGGGCGTCTCATCTCACTCCTCGGTGCCGTCATCGGCATCGCCATCGGGCTGCTGCTCTGCTGGCTCCAGCAGACCTACGGCCTGGTGAAGCTCGGCTCCAGCAGTGGCTCATTCGTCATCAACGCCTACCCCGTCAGCGTCCACCCCGAGGACATTCTGCTCATCCTCGTGACAGTCATTGCCGTCGGCTTCCTTGCCGTCTGGTATCCCGTCCGCTACTTCTCGAGACGACTGCTCAGTTAGGTTTTGGTTTTGGTTCCCGTTCCCGTTATCGTTCCAGTGCGACATTCTCGACATCCACCGGTTCGTGCAGGAATAATTGCGCCTGCTCCTTGAACTTGTCGGGATTCTCGGTGGTCATATAGTGGACGGAAGCACCCTTCGAGCAACGCTGCTCCACCTGGGGATGACGCTCCAGATAGCGCTGCAGGCTGTCGGCGACATATTCGCCCTGAGGCACGACACGGACGCCGTTGGGCAGATACTTCAGGATTTTGGGCATCAGTAGCGGATAGTGCGTACAGCCCAGGATGAGGCAGTCAATCTCAGGGTCGAGGCGCAAGATCTCGTCGATGCGCTTCTTGACAAAGTAGTCGGCACCCGGCGAGTCGGCCTCGTTATACTCAACCAGCGGCACCCAGAAGGGGCAGGCAACCCCCGACACGTGGATGTCGGGATGTAGCTTGCGGATTTCCATGTTGTAGCTCTCGCTGCGGATTGTACCCTCGGTGGCGAGCACGCCCACGTGGCGACTCTCGGTGAGCGAGCCGATGACCTCTGCCGTCGGACGGATGATGCCCAGCACGCGGCGCTCCGGGTCCCACTGCGGCAGGTCAACCTGCTGGATGGTGCGCAGAGCCTTTGCCGAGGCGGTGTTGCAGCCCAGAATGACGAGGTGACAGCCCATCTCGAACAGCTTGGCGACAGCCTGGCGCGTAAACTCATAGACGACGTCGAAGGAGCGTGGCCCGTATGGCGCACGGGCATTATCGCCGAGATACAGATAATCGTACCCGGGAAGCAGCTGGCGTATGCCGTGAAGGATGGTCAGTCCGCCATAACCGCTGTCGAAGATGCCGATGGGGCCGGGACTACTGGAAAGCATCAATGACAATCTGGGTGATGTCGTCGCCCATGGCAGGGTTGATGATAGGCACGGCGCCGGCATCGGTATTGAGGATAAAGGCGTAGCCGCTCTCAAGGCAGATTTTCGCCAGGATGGCATCGAGCTTTTCCCTGAGGGGAGCCATCGCCTCGGTTTCGGCGTCTTTGATTTCCTGCTGGCTCTTGGACTTGAAACTGACGTTTCGCTCCAAGAGGTCCTTCAGCTCCGTCTGCCGCTTGCGCAGGATGGTCATGGGGAAGTCGCGCTGCCCCTCCAGAAACTCCTCATACTTCATGTTGAAGTCCTGTTCCACGCGCTTCAGCTCGGCCTCATACTGACTCCGCATACTGTCCACTGAAGCCTGTACGAGCGCATAGTCCGGCATCGACTTCAATGCCTTTTCGTAGCTGAGAAAACCGAAGCGGAAAGCCCGTATGCTGTCCTGCGCCTGCGCCTGCATCAGAGCTACGCAGGCAAATATCAACAAAATTATTCTCTTCATTCCTTTTTTTATTTAGTCTGACTTCCGTTCATATTGAGTATTCTTGCTCTGGCAAGCATCCCTTCATGACGTGCAGAGCGCCCGAGTGCTCTCAGAATCCGGGCACAAAGGTAGGAAATTATTTTCACATAACTGCTCTTTTGCCAATAAAAAAATAAGGACGACACAAAAATGGCTGCAAACGGGTTCTTGCTATGGCGAGTGTTCCTTCGGGCCGAGCGGAGTGCTCTGTGTTCACCAGGGTCAGTCGAGACCGGGCGGGATTCGCAGCAGGAAGGTGACGTTATATCCACCCATACGCGTGTCGCTGAGCATGAGGTCGCCGCCCTGCATCACCATCATCTGGCGCGAAAGGGGCAGACCGATACCCGAGCCGCGACGCTTGGTAGTGAAGAATGGAACGAAGATTTCTTTGCACGCCTCAGCCGCGATAGGGGCACCATCGTTGCTGACGGCCAGCAGACTACCTTCTTTCCATCGTATATCTATCTGTGTAGCCCCTGCCTCCTTCGCATTCTTGACAAGGTTGGCCAATACCTGCCGCAGCAGGTTGGCATCGGCATGAACCGTCTGGCCTGCGTCTATGGCAATTTCCCATTTCAATGAGGAGTATAGTGCCTGAACGCTGGTCACAACTTCACGCAGTCGGATGTGCGCTGGCTCTGCTTTCTGCAGTTGCATGAATTTACGGTAGCTCTCTACGAAAGATGTCAGTCCGGAACTGGTCTCACAGATAGCACGGATGCCATCTTCCAGAGGTGTACCTTTCACATCCGGGCGATTAAGGAACGACTGGGTAATGCTCGATATGGGAGCTGTTGCGTTCATGATTTCATGCGTCAGCACGCGGGTAAGCCGCTGCCACGATTCCACCTCATTCTGCGCCATCAGCCCCCGGATTTCCTGCCCCATGTCGTTCAGCAGCTGCTGCATGGCTCGTTCGCCAGGAGGCAATCCCTTCGTGGGAAGGCGAAATGAGTAGTCGTGATTGTGCAGAGCTTCGCGCATCAGCCAGGCCCGCTCTTTCAGCTTGCGCTGATGGCGGACGTACCAGAGGGCAAGGCCGGACACGGCAACACCTATTATTATAATTACAAACGTCATCCCAGCCGTTTCATCTTGTTGTAGAGCGTCTGCCGCGTGATACCCAGCTGTTCGGCAGCCAGTTTCATGTTGCCGTGACAGCGGTCGATGGCCCTGCGGATATGCTCAGCCTCCACCTCGTCGAGCGTGGGCACATCGGCCTTTGCATCGAGAATGTCCTTCAGTTTGCGTATCAGCTCATCGTTGTCCCAAGGCTTTGTGACGAAATCGGCGGCCCCGCTCTTCAGTCCACGAACCGCTAAGTTGATGTCGCCGTATGCCGTGATTAAGACCACGGGCAGTTCGGGATGATGCTTCCGTATGCTGCGCAACCATAAAAGCCCATCCTGCCCGCTGTTCACTCCTACCGAGAAGTTCATGTCCAGCAATACGATGCTGACATCCTCCTGTTGGAGCAGGGCCAGCACGGTGTCTGGTCGGTCGAGGGTTATGATTTGCTCGAACGTGCCGGCAAGACAATACTTCAAGGCAGTGAGTATCGCCTGGTTGTCATCCACAATGAGTATCGTTTTGTATTTCTGCATAATCGGATGCAAAGTTACGAATTTTCGTTGAACCTGAAGCACTGAGCATCGAGAAATTTGCTGCCGCCTGGTGCAGAGTGTCTAATTATTAGACACTTTACTGTATAAAATTTATACATTCTGCCCTTCGAGGCGCTAAAAGTCTTGCCATGACTGCATTTTCAATGTAACTTTGCATCGTCAAATGAAAATCAAGATGAAAAAAGCAACCATCATATCTCTCTCGATAATGCTCTGCCAGGCCGCGACGGCTCAGCAGCAGCAACAGCAGATGGGCGTTGCTGACTGTATGCGCTATGCCGTGGAACACAACCACGACGTGCGCATCAGCCAGCTGACGCAAGACTCGCGCCGGGCCGACCTCACGGCTGCCATCGGGGCTTTCCTGCCAGCCGTCAACGGACAGATCGGGGCACAGTACAACTTCGGACGAGCCATCGACCCCGAAACGAATACCTACACCAACGTCAGCACCTTCTACAACGGCTACTCCGTGTCGGCCTCGCTTCCTGTGTTCGACGGCTTCCAGCGGCTGAACCAGCTCCGGGCCGCCAAGGCTGCCCTCCAGATGGGGCGCAGCCAGATGCAGGCCCGGCAGGACGAGCTCGCCCTCCAGGTGTTCGAAGCCTACTGCAACGTACTCTATTATAAAGGTACATACGCGATGGCCGGGGAGAAGCGACAGGCCGACAGCCTGACGCTCCGCCAGACACAGGTGATGTGCGAGGTCGGGCAGAAGAGCGAAGCCGATGTAGCCCAGATGGAGGCGCAGCTGGCAGCTGACGAGTATGAGACAAGCCGACAGGAGGGTGCGCTCAGTACGGCATGGCTCACATTGAAACAACTGATGGCGTGGCCTGAGAACGAGAATTTTTCGCTTTTGGACATTGAGGACGACGAACGTCACACAGGCGGAGAATGGGTCACCGAACATCACCCAGGCATTGAGGCGGCCATGCAGAATGTAGCCGTCTCACGCCACCAACTGAGCGTCAGCCGTGGCGCACTATTCCCCTCTCTGTCACTCGGAGCGGGCATCAGCACCTCCTACAACAAAATGCTGCACACACCGGCCGCGGCTTTCCATGAGCAGATGAAGAACAACCGAGGCGAGTACATCTATGCCACGCTCTCCATCCCAATCTTCAACCGTCTGCAGACCCTCACCGACATCCGCCGTCAGCGCAACAACCTGCGCATTGCGGAGGAACAGCTGGCACAGAAACACGACGAACTCACCAAACTGCAGCTGCAAGCCGCCAACGACTGCGAGGGCTACGAGAAGCAGACCCTGCAGATGCGGCACAAGGTGGAGGCCGACTCGCTGGCCTACCAGCTCACCCTGCGCAAATACGAAGAAGGGCTGTCGTCGGGCATCGACGTGCAGACCACCTCAGCCACGCTGCTGGCTTCAAAAGCCCAACTCCTGCAATGTCGGCTGATGTGGGCGCTGAAACAGAAACTTGTAAACTATTATAAAGGCATATCCCTATGGACAGAGTAATTGAAAAGACAAAGACGCAGCGACTCATGAAATACTGGCCCTACGCAGCCGGCGGATGCCTTCTGCTGCTGATACTGGCTTGGGCGATCTTCGGCAATCACGCCTCGACGCTGAAGGTAAGCAGCGACGAGCTGACCGTCAGCGACGTGCAGCGCGCTGAGTTCAAGGACTACGTGCGCACCAACGGGCAGGTGCTGCCCATCCAGGTGGTGCAGATCTCGCCCGAGGAGGGCGGCATCGTGCTGGAGAAGGTGGCGGAGGAAGGCTCACACGTCAGGAAGGGCGACGTCATCGTGCGCCTCTCAAACTCGAACCTCGACCTGCAGATTCTCAACGCCGAGGCCGAGCTGGCCGAGAAGCAGAACCTGCTGCGCAACACGCAGGTGGCCATGCAGCAGGACAAGCTCAACAACGAGACGGAGGCAGCGTCGTTAGAGATGGACGTGCAGCGCAAGCGCCGCGCCTACGAGCAAAACGAACGCCTCTACGAGGAGAAGCTTATCAGCAAGGAAGTGTATCTGCAGGCCAAGGAGGATTATGACCTCTCGCAGAAAAAGCAGCACCTGATTGGCGAACGTCTGAAGAAAGACGCGCAGTACCGCAGCATACAAATGGACCAGATGGAGGACAACTTGGCCAACATGCAGCGCAATGTGCTCCTGGTACGCGAACGCAAGCAGAAACTCGAGGTCCGTTCTTCCATCGACGGCGAGCTGGGGCTGCTCGACGTGGAACTGGGTCAGAGCATCACTCCCGGCCAGAAGATCGGACAGCTGAACGACCTCTCTGACTACAAGGTGCAGGCTCAGATTGACGAGCACTACATCGACCGCGTGCGTCAGGGTCTCACGGCCACCTTCACCCGTGGCGACAAGCAATATCAGCTGCAGGTGCGCAAGGTCTATCCCGAGGTGCGCGACGGCAAGTTCCGCTGCGACTTCATCTTCCGTGGCGAGCGCCCGGAGAACATCCGCACGGGCCAGACCTACTACATCGACCTCGAACTGGGCCAGCCGGAGCAGGCCGTCCTCATACCTCGCGGCACGTTCTTCCAGACCACCGGCGGGCAGTGGATCTTCGTCCTCTCGGCCGACGGCGGCAAAGCCTACCGCCGCAACATCCGCGTGGGTCGTCAGAACCCGCAGCACTACGAAATCCTCGAGGGTCTTGAGCCTGGCGAGCGTGTCATCACCAGCGGCTACGAGGCGTTCCGCGACAACGAGATTTTGTTGCTGAAGTAGGCAATAATC
>CAJOLE010000099.1 GCA_905235325.1 uncultured Prevotella sp.
AGGGAATAAATTGCTACGCAAATCGCGGCAGATTTAGGAAAGAAAAATGCGAAATGTGAAAACGGTTCGAACTGCCGAGAAATGCCTTGATCTGCGCAGATCGTTAAGAAAGTTTAACTATCCGACACGGGGCTATCTGGGTTACGAATAAGAAACCTAATTCGTTCCGCAATCCTCCTCAATTTGCGTAGTGGCATCTTGCGGACTTTCCTCAATTTTCCTCGAAATGCCTTTATTTATGGGCTGAACTGCGTTAATCTTCCAAAATCGTTTTGCCACGTCAGCTTTATTTCGTAATTTTGCCGCCGAAATAGTGAATCCTTTATTATTAACTTAATTGTATATGTGTATGAAAAAAATGTTTTTTGCGCTGATGGCTGTCGTTGCCATCATGTTGACATCGTGCCTCGGCAAGACTGAAACTCCGGGAACGGGCGATCCTCAGGCAGAGGCTCCGAATGAGGCAAAGGACCTGCCTGCAGCATTCGGTGAACTCTTGAAGTCTGGCAATGCTGAAGGGCTGTTTGCCCTGGTGGGGAGTGTTCAGGAGAAAGCGGTCAGCTTTATCAAGGAGAATCCTGCCAAGGCAAAGGAGTATCTGGAGACGGCACAGACATTCCTGAAGGAAAACGCTGCAAAGATCTCGGAACTCGTGGGCTCCATCTCTGACAGCGACATGGCCGGACGTGCCCAGGAGCTCATCAAGAGCGTCAGTGAGCAGCCTGTCGACCAGCTGCTGGGTCTGGTAGGCATTGCCAGTGACCAGATTGGTGAGGCTCAGGATGCTGCCGCTGATGCCGCCGAGGGTGCTAAGGAAACGGTTGAGGGTGCTGTCGAGGGTGCCAAACAGGCTGCCAGTGATGCCGTCGAGGGTGCCAAGCAGGCTGCCAGTGATGCTGCCAACAATGCCGTCGAGGGTGCCAAGGGTGCCGTCAACGATGCTGTGAACAAGGCTGCCGATGCTGCTCAGGGTGCTGTCAACGACCTCCTCAAGAAATAAAAGTTTGCTGAACCGGACAAACAAAAAGTCAACCATGAAGAAAACCCTACTTTCAATCGTTGCCCTCGTGGCAGGTTTCAGTACGGCTGCGGCAATCGACAACAACACTGTCGAGATTAAGTACAACGGCACAACGGCTCAGGTGAACATCGCCAGCAACATCAGCAGTGTCGTTACCAACAATAGCTCGGGATCGCACGTCAAGCTTGTGCAGAGTGCCACCTTCGCTGGCAACAGCCTGGGCGAGATTACCTACATTCTTTCCGGCACGTCGGCCGACGGCGAGTTCTTCCTCGAGGGGGGCTATAAGTGCACTATTGAGCTGTCGGGACTGACGTTGACCAATCCCAGCGGTCCGGCCGTCAACATCCAGAACGGCAAGCGTATCGACATCAGCGTGAAGAAAGATACGAAGAATACACTGGTCGACGGCGTGAATGAGGACTACAACGGTTGCATCCATTGCAAGGGACATGCTGAGTTCAAGGGCAAGGGCACACTGGACATCGTGGGCAACAGCCGACACGGCATCTACAGCAAGGAGTACGTTGAGGTGAAGAACTGCACCATTAACGTGACAAAAGCTGTGAAGGATGGCATACACTGTCGGGAGTACTTCCTCATGGAGAGTGGAACCATCAATATCAGCGGCGTCGAGGACGACGGCATACAGGTGGAACTCAGTGGCCTGACGAGCACCGGACAGCTGCCTCTGCACGAGGATGAGGACTCCGGCAACTTCTATATGGAGGACGGCACGCTGACCATCGACGTCTACGACTACGGCGGCGAGCACGTGAAGGTAGACGGCTCGTTCATCTATGACGGCGGCAGTCGTAACTTCACCACGACGGCTACCGCCATCGACGACCTGCAGCTCGCAGGCGATGGCAACGCCACGATGTATGACCTCACCGGACGTCGCCTGGAGAAGGGGCATGCTGCCCATGGTGTGACGATTGTTCGTCAGGCAGGCCAGGTGAGGAAAGTACTTTCCAAGTAATCTTTCCACCTGCTTAGGTCGTGCGCCGATGCCGGGAAACAGCAGCTGGCATTGTCGAGCGCACCTTGCCGTTGGCATCCTTCTCGCTGATGCGGAACTCCCATCCCTGCCGGGCTTCGATGCCCCCGACGGTCTGCGTGCCGGCCTGCTCGATGCCTGTGATGTCGGCCACGACGGTCCAGGGTGATGCCTCTGTCTCGCGTCGCTCGATGTTGAGATACTCGTTCATCTCGCCGTTGTACTCATACCAGGTGATGGTGGCCGTCTGGCTCTTCTTGTCGAAGTTCACCACGAGGTCCTTCGGGTCCTGCTGCTTCGGTGCCCGTGGCGCATAGTCGTACTTTCCGTTGTAGGCCAGTCCGCCGTCCAGCTGTGCGTACATCTGTCCGGCAGTCGTCAGCGCTCCGTTCTTATAGATGCGCGAGGGGTCGCGCTCGCTGTTCCAGTAGAAGTAGCGCTCCACGTAGTCCATCCCGTTGAGGCTGGTGCAGATGCGTCTGAGGGCATCGCGCACCTGCGTGTTGGTCACTCCGCTGGCGAAGGAGCCGTTGTTGTTCCACGAGGCGCCCCAGCACCACTCTGATATCCAGATGGGCCTGTGCACGGCGTTCACCCAGTTCTTCAGGTTGCCGAAGTTCGACTCTGCCCAGTAGCAGTGCATGTCGATGATGTCGCATCGCCATCCGCGGGCGTCGATCGAGTCGAAGAACTCCTTCAGGAATCCCGTGCCGTTCCAGTAGTCGCTGCCGTCCCACGATGAGGGTGAGCAGAGGCGCATGCCCGTACGCATGAGGTTCTCCCATACTTTGAGAATGTCGGCGAGGGTCTCGGGATGATCGTCGGCCGAGTTACGGGGCTCGTTGCTGGTCTTCATGTGGCAGGTGTAGGTGGCACTTCCCAGCGACGATGGTGAGGGCCATGTGGAGTAGATCTGATGTGCCACGCACTCCTGGTCGGGCAGCATGCTGCTGCCTGCGCTCCAGGTGTAGGTGCTGGTGACGTTCAGCGCGCCGCAGGCATTGTAGTCGCCTGCTGCAGCAGCCAGCTGGGGCTTGCCGGCATCGTACCACTTGAACACACGGTAGCTCGAGATGCTGCGGTCGAGGATGGCAGGCAGCGAGGCCACCTCCAGGTCCTCGTCGGCGGCGATGAAGCATCGGCTGTAGCCGCGTCCTCCCTCCCTGAGCGAGAAGGTCACCATGTGGCCGCGCTTCAGGCGGAAGGAGCGTATGCGGTTGTTGAGCTTCTTGTCCGTGAGGGTGTTCATGTATCCGCCAGTGTTCTCCAGCCCGAAGTCACTGTACGACTCGCCTTCGAAGTTCTGTTCGGAGTAGACGGTGAGGGGCTTGAGGTCCTTGGCGTATGGCAGGATGATCGAGCCGCGGTTGTACATCTTCAGCTGGCAGTTGGTGTTGTTCACGGCTTTCTGACCGTTTATCAGCACATACTTGGCGAGCAGGCTGGTGGCTTTCGAGGGCTTCACTCCTGCGAGTATCAGCACGGCATGGTCGGTGTTCTGGATGTTCACAGAGCCTTCGTCGGCGAAGGGCGTCGACGAGGTGATGATGTAGTCGACGTCATCAGTCAGCGTGACAGCCGTTGTCACCTGTTCTACGGTCTCTTTCGTATTCGCGGCCCACAGCTGTGCCGACAGCAGCAGTGCCAAGACCATTGTGATGCATCTCTTGATTCTTTTCATACTTGGTATATAGTTAATAGTTAGTTCTCAGATATTCTGTTGCAAAGGTACGATTTTTTTTTTTCAAATACAATGCATTCGTTGCAAAAAAATGGCAAAACAGGGAGTGATTTACTTGGCACGTGCCGGAACGCCGTGTTGTTGCAGTTGACAGTCCGTTGCCGTAATCTTGTGGAAATGTTTGGAGGAATGCGAGAAAAACAGTATCTTTGTACCCGAAAAGACGAAGAAACATGATGACGCAGATGATCACAGCAAGTAAGACGCCCCGCGCAATAACGGTTATTGGTTATTGTTTATTGGTTATTGTCCTTGCCGCCTGTTCGGACGACGGCAGCCAGATGCGCGCCCAGCTCGAGGAGCTGGAGCGGCAGAACCGTGCTGACTCCGTGATGACCAACGACTCGCTGGCCGAGCAGCTGGTGAAGTATTTCGACCGCCACGGCACTCCCAACGAGCGTATGCGCGCCCACTATATCCTAGGCCGGACGTATGCCGATATGGGAGAAGCACCACGGGCCGTCGATGCCTACCTTGATGCTGCCAGTCAGGCAGATACCACTGCTGCCGATTGCGACAATCATACGCTAAGCCGTATTTATGGGCAAATGTCTGACGTTTTCTATCAGCAAAGCCTGTTGGATGATTATTTGGAGTGTCTTGATAAGAGCATCTATTATGCATGGAAGGCTAATGACACAGCGCAAGCTTTAAATGAATATGCACATAAAATAGCGGCATATGATCGAATAAATCAACCGGAAATGGTCGTGACTATGTTCGATGAATTTTATAATCAATCTTTGGATTATTTTGGAAAAGAGATTACCTCAAAGTACTGTACCCTTCCTATAAGGAGTCTTCTTAGGACAAATAATTATGCAAAAGCCGACTATTATCTTTCTATTTATGAATCAAAGTCAGGCTTTTTTGATTTGGCAGGTAATATAGATAAAGGAAGAGAAGTCTTCTATTATTTGAAGGGAGATTATTATTTGAATATATGTCGATTCGACTCTGCTGATTTCTTTTTCCGTAAAGAATTAGAAAATGGATTGGATGTCGTTAATCAAAATTTAGCCTCCCATGGACTCTCCTTATTATATATGAAAACGAACAAGCCTGACTCTGCAGCCAAATACGCCATTTACGGTTATGACATGAACGACTCCGTCTATGCTCAAATGGCAACCAAAGAGGTGGAACAGGCAAAAGCTCTTTACGACTATAGTCATCACCAAAAGATGGCACTTCAAGAACATCGAAAGGCAGTCCAAAGAAAAGCTGAAAATAGCAGATTGTATTTCGTTATCATTTGTATTATAGCCATACTTTTAGGCTCTACATATATGTGGTATAAAAAAAGGGCAGCAGCAATAAAGCGATATCTTGAAAAAACGAAGGAATTGGAGCGAGCCAAGCTCGACCTCCATAATCTTCAATCACTCAAGGCAAATATGGAAGACATGGCTTCGCTTAAAACAAAACTAGAAATTCAAATCGATGAACATAAAAAGAAAGTCGAGATTTTGCAGGAAGAGAACGAAAAATATAAAAACAATGAGCTTCTGGTTCGAAAAAGTGCTGAAAATGTTTTAAATGAATCAGAAGCCTACCAACTCCTTCAAAAGAAAGCCTGTGCGTGCGGGACACTTAATGACGAAGAATGGCGCGAATTGAATGAATTAGTGAAGAATGTTTTTCCAGGTTTCTTCACATTCCTAATACCGGAAATGTACAATCGACTCCAGGGCATTCTCCTCGCGCTGATGCTTGTGCTGGGACTGCTTCCCGCCGTTGGCCAGCCGACGGGGCCGACGATGCAGGTGTCAAGCGGTGGCCGCACGTTCGGCTTCAGCACCACGTCCATCGACAGCATCACCTTCACTCCCGCCGCTGCCGGCTCTGCGGATGACTATCCCTCGCTGCTGCGCCTCATTGAGCAGAACCGTCAGGACATCGCCCGGCTGCAGGATGCGCTGGGCGGCGAGCATGCCTGCATCGACCGCCATTCTGGCCGTATCAGCAACTGGGTCTACGGTGCAGGCAAGTACGTTGGCTACCGGCAGCCCATCGCCTCCGACGCGGTGCTGCTGCGGGTTGAGGCGCGCCTATACATGGCTGGTCCCTCCGACGTGGGCAGCAGCGCCGAGTTCCTGGTGGGCACCGTCGACCAGCGCGGGTGGCTTCTTCCGCGCACCATGCTGCAGGCAACGGTCAGCTCCGTCGAAGGCGGCGTGGCCACGTTCACCTTCAGCGGCAGTCC
Source organism: uncultured Prevotella sp. (assembly GCA_905235325.1). Lineage (GTDB taxonomy): Bacteria > Bacteroidota > Bacteroidia > Bacteroidales > Bacteroidaceae > Prevotella. Next base: position 5,969 of record CAJOLE010000099.1, read on the forward strand.
CTCCATCAGTGCCGGCGAGATGCTCTTCATCAGGACGGCGCCGAAGCAGGACGACGCCTCGCTGGCCGTCGACGGCAGCGGCGGCGACGACGGCTGTCCGCTCTACGAGTTCAGCAGTCTCTCGGCAGAGGGGCGGCGGCGCGGTGACGACCTGTCGCTCTTCCGCGTCCACGTGCGCTACATGGGCACCGCCTTCGCCAGCCGCTCCGCCTTGGAGGAAGTGTCCGCACGCCTGTCGGCCCTGCAGAGGCAGCTCGACGAGCACGCCTACCTCACCGACCGGGTGACGGGCACTCGCTACCGCCTGGAGATGCGCGACGGCGTGCTGACGCCCGTTCCGCTGGGCGCCTCGCGGGTGCTTGCCATCGGGCACAGCTTCGTCAACTACCCGCACTCGCCCTCCGCCGACTGGTACCTCGACGACGGCGAGAACCGGGCCATGGCCTCCTCCGTCCACGCCAACCAGTGGCCGCTGATGGTGGCTGGACGGCTCGGTGCCACACTCACACGGAAGAACGCCGTCGACTTCGAGCGCAACTTCTCCACTGGCTATGACTTTGCCGCACACTGGGCCGTCACCGACGACTACGATGCCATCTGCGTCTTCATCGGTGAGAACGTGGCGTACACCGACGAGTTCCCCGCCAGCGTGGAGGCTGCCATGGCCTACCTCAAGGCCGCTGCGCCGCATGCCACCGTCTACTGGGCAGGCAGCTGGAACTACGGCCCGAAATATGACGCCATGTGCGCAGCCGCCGCGGCTCAGCAGGTGAGGTTCGTGGACACGCCTTCAACGAAGGGTGCCGACAGGCAGTGGCATCGCGGCGACTACTATCTGGGGCGCGGCGGCGACTACTATCCCATGGGTGCTGCCTACAGCCATCCGAACGACCTGGGGCACGCTGCCATCGCCGACATGTTCCTGCATGCCATGGGGCAGGACGGCACCGGGGATGCCGTCCATGCCATCAGCTTCGCCGGTAGCGCCGGCACCGTGCTCTCCACCCCCAGCACCCGTTGGCCCGAAGGCGGCATAGTCACCATCCGTGTCGCCCCTGCCTCGGAGCAGTCGGTCACCGCCCTGAGCGTCACCACCGCCGACGGTACGCCCGTCGAGGCTACCCGCCGGACGAACAGCCTCTACGACGGCACTGAGCGCACCTACTTCACCTTCGTGATGCCAGCGGGTGATGTGGTTGTGGGGACTCAATAGGTACTTTCACGGAATGTCGTCTGCGGGCTGCTGGCCGACTGGTACAAGCGGATGGGCGAGGACGGGTATGCGCAGGAATGGAAACGGTGGCCGGAAAGCAAGTTCCCCGGTCGTGGATATGAAAGATGTGCCTCTAGGGCACAACACCCATCATGAAGCGACCTACGACCTGCAGGGCCGACGGCTGCAGGGTAAGCCTGAGCGTGGGGTGTATATCCAGAACGGACGTAAATACCTCCGCTGAACCATTCCATACTGAACTAACATGCAACAATCTAGCATGAGCCAGCTTTGGAGTTGATCAGAAAATCAATTCTGTAAATAGAGGATTTTAAAAATTAACAAACATGAGACATCGCATTTTATTATTCATTTTATTCGTTGTTTGCTCCGCATTTCTATATGGACAAGAGAATATACTAATTTGTT
>CAJOLE010000100.1 GCA_905235325.1 uncultured Prevotella sp.
GGCACAGCAGAAGAGGCTTGTGCTCATCGAGGAGTTCACCAACACCGGCTGTGGCCCCTGCGCCACATGGTCGCCTGTGCTCGACTCCGTCATCCACTATCGTCTTGGCGACTGTATCGCCATCAAGTATCACTCGAGCTATCCCGACAACCAAGACCCGTTCTACCTCTACGACGTTGAGGCGCAGCAGGCGAAGGTCAACTTCTACAACGTCATTGGCGTGCCCACCACATTCGTCGACGGCCAGGAGATAGACGACCGGACATATACCTATATGAACAACGCCATCAGCTACTGTCGGGAGCAGCCCGCAAAGGCGGCACTGACGGTGGAGAAGCAGCTGACGGACCACCACCTGACGGTGAATGCCTCACTCAGTCCCTACAGCCAGCTGGCAGGCGACAACCTGCGTCTCTTCGTGGCTGTCATCGAGGAGCATATCGAGGCCGCCAGGCCTTTCTCCAACGGTGAGCGCGAGTTGAACTACACGATGCGTAAGATGCTCACCCCTGCAACCGGTCACCAGCCGGGCGCACTGCTCGAGGCAGGCACTGCCTACAACTGGGAAGGCAGCTGGGACATCGACTTCTTCGACGACGAGAAGCAGCTGGGCGTCGTCGCCTTCCTGCAGGACATGTCGACCCGTGAGATACTGGTGACGGCCTACAGCGGACCCGATGCCGAAGGTGAGAACCGCCTGGCATTGGTCGGGCTGTATGACACCCCTGACATGATCTGCATGCCCGAATACTACGGCAAAGCCATCGTGCGCAACGATGGTGCGAACACCATCACCCAGGCCACGCTCAACGTGAAGGTGAACGGCTCAGTGGAGCAGTATCCCTGGAACGGACACTTAGACTACCTCGACCGCGATACCATTGACTTTGGCGACTTCACCAACTTCAAACTGAGCAGCGAGGGAAAGAACGATGTGGAGGTATGGCTGAGCAACATCAACAAGACAACGGCCACGAGCAACGTTATCAGCAGCTATTTCATCAACTCGATCCAGTTCAGCTACGGCGTGCGAATGAGGATCTATACCGACAAGAAGCCGGAGGAGACCACCTGGCGCGTCTTCGACTCGGCCGGCAACATCGTCAGGCAGGGCGGTCCCTACGACGGGCAACCCCGTAAGTTCATCACTGAGGACTTTGACTTGCGCCGTGACGACTGCTACCAGCTGGAGCTGCTCGACGCAGGCGGTGACGGCATCAAAGGCGCGCAGGGCAACGGATACTACCAGCTCTTCCAGCTCGACCCCGAAGGCAAGCAGACACGCATCGCCCAGGGCGACTATACCGGTGCGTCGCATATCGTCAACTTCAACCTCAAGGACGCACCCGCTCCCGAAAGCCGACGCCTGGTGCTCTTCGAGGAGTTCACCAACACCAGCTGCGACCCCTGCGCTGAGTTCTCACCTGCCTTCGACAGGACCATCTACGAGCGGATGGGACAGATGGTACCCATCTCGTACCACCTGAATTTCCCCTCCAACCGCGACCCGTTCTACCTGACCAATCCTGATGATGTCATGACACGCGCCAACCTCTACGGCGTGACCGGCGTGCCCGCACTGCGCGTCGACGGCCAGCATGCCGGCGCATGGGGCTACGAGGAGTTCCTTGGCAGCTACGTCGACAGCGAACTGGAACAAGAGCCGCTGGTTGACATCACCACACAGGCGACACTGACGGCCGACAACCGGCTGAAGGTGAACTGCGAACTGGAACGGCTCAAGACGGGTAGCGCAGCGTCGCTGCGGCTCTTCGCTGCCGTCGTGGAGGAACGTGTGGAATGGGACGAGCCGGCACCCAACAGCGAGCGCTCGTGGAACTATGTCATGCGCAAGATGCTGCCGTCAGCCAGCGGACAGCCCCTGCAGGACGACATCACCGTGGTGCCGCAGCAGTACGAATTCGAGTGGACTGTAGAAGGATTCACCAATCAGGAGGAGCTGGGCATCGTCACCTTCGTGCAGGACATGACGACAAAGCAGATCCTGAACGCCGCCTACACACCCTATCCCACCGGCAGCACGCGCGCAGCAAAGATACTGAAAGTGCTGAATGCGCCCAACCGCATCTGCACGCCCCATTTCAGTGCCGACCTGAGCGTGAGAAACACGGGTAGCGAACAGCTGACAAGTGCCGTGGTCAACGTGAAGATCAACGGACAACTGCAACAGACACCCTGGACGGGAGACGTTGAGCCGCTGGGCATCACGACCCTGCGCACGCCCGACTTTACCGATTTCAACCTCTCCGATGCCAAGAGCAACGATGTGGAAATCTGGCTCTCTAACCTTAACGGCAACTCGTCCGACAAGACATTCAGCGCACTGCTGACCGTCGACAATGCCTACAGGGCACAGAACGCCGTCAGGCTGACCATCATGACCGACCAGAAGCCGGAGGAAACGACGTGGGTGCTGATGAACTCGGCAGGTGACGTCGTCTGTCAGGGAGGCCCCTACACCGAGCCGCGCAAGAAGATTGTCATCGACCTGCCGCTTGACACCGACGACTGCTACCAGCTGGAACTGGAAGATGAAGGTGGCGACGGCATCGACGGCAGCTACGGACGCGGCTACTTCATGCTGCACGAGGTGGCTGCCGACGGCAAGACACGCCTGCTGCTGCAGGATACCTATAGCGATGCCCTGCACGACGTGTTCTTCAGCCTGCAGAATGCCGCACAGACAGGCATCAGCGCTGTAGGGGCCGACGCGCCGGAGCATGGCAAGGGCTATGACCTGCAGGGCCGCCCTGCCGACGCCGGCTCATACATTATTATATATAAGGACAAGAAAGTCATTAACAAACAATAAAAAAACGAACAACATGAAAAAACTTTATTCCCTATTGTTGCTGGCCCTGGCTGCTGCGGCCCCGGCCCACGCCCAGTGGAACACCAACGCCACGCCAGTGTGTATCTACAGCACCACCTACGTCGATGAGAATGGCGAGACCAAGCAGGGCGGCGACTACTATGCCTGCACGCCCATGGTGGCCCGCACGCCCGACAAGAAGACCTGGATCAGCTGGAAGACCTGGACCAATAAGACGGTGAACGGCGTGAAGGCCTCGGCCGTACGTACCTACCTGCAGCTGCTCGACCGCGACGGCGTGCCACAGTTCAGCGAACCCATCCTGGTGAACGACCATATCACGCCGACCTGGTGGTCGAAGTATGCACTCTGTGTTGCCTCTGACGGCAGTGCCATCGTCACCGTGGCCGACAGCCGCACCGAGAATGAGAGTATCGTGAGTGAGGAATACGTCCCCTCGACCTTTACTCCCGCCATCTATAAAATCGACCAGGAGGGAAACTTCCTCTGGGGGCTTGACGGTATTGAGTATAGCGACATCACGAATAGTCCTTACACCAATGCCTTCGTCATTGGCGACGACACCTTCTTCATCTTCACGAATATATCGGAAGACAGCACCTCCGGCGAAACTTACATCCAGCGCATCGATGCCGACGGCGTGCCCGCATGGGACGAACCCCGCAAGCTGTCTGACAAAGTTTACCTGCAGTACAAGATGATCCCCTCGCTCGACGGCGACATCCTCTTCTTCGACGACACTCCTGACGGTGCACGGGTGCAGCGGGTGAACCATGACCTGGAGCTTCAGTGGGACGAGCCCGTCATCTACGACGAGAACTCCTATGGCGGCTACGAGATGAACCACTACCGCATCGTCAGCGATGGCAACGGTGGTGCCTGCGTGGCTTTCGTGCGCCCTATGGGCGAGTTCTCCCACAACATCCGTGTGCAGCACATCAACGAAGACGGCTCCCTGGGCTTCGGACTTAGTGGCCTCGATGCCTACAACGCTGAGGAGTACGACCACAACTATCCCAGTATTGCCGTCAACCCCGAGACACAGGAGATCATGGTGCAGTTCGCCTCCGAAATAGGGAGTAAAGGCGAGGTGCGCCACCAGAAGTTCACCTTCGAAGGCGACTATCTCTATGACGACAAGGGATTTACCGTGGCCAGCAAGGACGGGTCGACCAGCGGCGGCTATTACTTTGGTCTCACTGGTGTCGGAGCCCTGTCCGGTGGCAGCTGGGCTGCCGTCTATCGCGATCTCGCAGGCTTCTTCCAGTCATCCATCATCATTCGTGTCTACGACAAGAACGGCCAGCGTACACTGAACCGCACCATCGGACGCGATCTCGACCCTAATGACCTCACCTGCATCGTGGAGCCTGAGGCCATCTACCTGTTCTACCGCGAGGCCAGCAAGGCCAAGAACCCCGGCATCACCATCTTCCGCATAGCCCCTGACGGCAGCTACGATGTCAAGTACGACGACACCGAGTCCATCAGCTCGCTGCCTGCCGGCGACAGCGCCGCCAAGCAGTACTTCAGCCTCGACGGCAAGCTGCTCCCGGAGCCGCAACGCGGCCTGAACCTGGTGCGCCACGCCGACGGCACCGTGAGCAAGCAGCTGCGATAATAACGCCAGAAAACATATTCATTTATTATTAACAAATACAAACAGCTTATGAAAAAGGTTTATTCTATCATTGCGACGGCACTGCTGGGCGTGGCCACTACGGCTCAGGCCCAGATGTATGCCTATCATCTGGAGACGACCACGGCCGACTATGTCGAGTTGAGTAATGCCACCGCCTTTGACCTGCAGGGCACTACAGGCACCGACCTCACTGGCATCCTGATTGATGCCGACGGCAACCTGAACTTCAATTCTGCCGAGGATGTCACGTGCTTCCCCATCGGCTTCGACTTCAGCTACAACGGTCAGACGATGAAGTACTTTGCACCGACCACCAACGGCCTGATACAGCTCTCGCCGACCGAGACCGTTACCACCAACCTGCACAAGAACATCACCAACTTCAGCAATACCAATGGTATTCACGATGCCTTTGGTATCGCACTCCGTGAGAAGGTGTGGGGCTTCGACAACACTGAGATCAGCTACAAGCTGGAAGGAGAGGCTGGTAGCCGGGTGCTGGTCATCCAGTACAAGAACCTGGGCTACACACCCATGAGCGTATGGGATGTGGACTATTGCGCCACGCTCAACTTCCAGTTGCGCATCTTTGAGGCCACGGGCAATCTCTCCGTCCAGGTGAACGGATTTGAGCCTACCGCCCGTACGGGTAGCTCCAACTTCATGCGCATCGGTCTTCTGGGCGACTCTAAGGACTGCATGCTCGTGCATGCCTACGACGGCTCGGCCAGCGGCGGCAAAGACCAGTTCATCAGATACGATGCAGACAACTACCCGGCTGACGGCACCACCTACACCTTCCTGTATCCTGAGGACTGCACAACGCCCGTGGGCACACTGAGCGACCTGCAGCTTGCCACCACCACCTCGCAAATCAGCGGTACCTTCACGGCTGCTGACGCCGACCACTACCTGGTACTGGCCGGCACCGAGGCTCCCGCCGATGTGCAGCCTGTCGACAAGAAGAAGTATGCCGTGGGCGACGAGCTGGGCAACGCCAAGGTCATTGCCGTCGTCGCTATCTATGACGAGCAGATGGTTCACAACGAGAACCCCTCGTTCAAAAGCCCCAACAACATGGAGCCAAATACCGAGTACTCCATCGTCATCGTTCCGTTCAACTCCATCGGTGCTAACGGACCTCTCTACGGACAGGCTACTACGGCAACGATAGCCACCAAGCCCGACGCTCCAGAGGGCCTCAGCTCTACTGACGTGACGAAGAACACCATCACCATCAGCGCCAAGGCAAAAGGCAACTTGCCCCTGCTCATCGCCATCACTGACGTGCAGGCCGTGAACAGCTACGACCAGTATCTCCCCTATGGTGTCTTCGGCGCACCTGCAGGAACATACAATGTGGGCGACGTCATCGAGGGCGGCGGAAAGGTGGTATACAACGGAGCATCCGTTGAGGCACTGAAGGTGGAGGGCCTTGAGAGCGGAAAGCCATACTTCTTCCGTGCATGGAGCAACGACGGCAACGGCAACTACTCCACCGTATGGCTCGACATCAACGAGGTGACCACAGCCGAGCTGCCTTGGAACCTGAACATTGACGAGAAGCTCATCGTGGGCGGCGACAACGTCGGTTGGCACAGCGACCACGGTGAGGATGCCATCTGGGCCTTCAACGACCGCTCCTGGTACATCTACAGCCAAGTGAACTCTGTCGATTCTGAGACGGGCACCGTCACTTGGTATGAGACTCCGTTCATACAGCTTTCCGAGAGATCCACACGCCTGAAGACAGCCATCGCCGGCACCGCGACTGTCGGCTGGTCAAGCGGCGACTGGACGCTACAGGACGGCGAGGAAGTGAAGTTCCAGGTCACTAAGGACGGCCAGACCTTCGAGGATGTGCTCGTCATCAACAAGGACAACCAGGCGAAGTTGAACGCCGACGAATTCACGCCCTTCCAGACCACCTTCACCCAATATGCCGGCGAGCAGGTGCGCCTGCGCATCTACATCAAGCGCTACACCCGCGGCCAGACGCGGTTCAACCGCTTCGAGCTCGACGAAACACCCGAGGTGGAAGAGCCCTGGAGCGTGACTGCTACCGACATCGTAGGCGGCAACGTCACTGTGGAGTGGGAGGCTGCCGACAACATCGTCAGCTACGAGGTGAGCTACAAGCAGGCCGACGAAGAGGCATGGAGCGAACCTATTGCCGTGAATGAGAAGAAGATAGAACTGACCGACCTGCAGGGCTTGACCGTCTACCAGCTGCGCGTGCGCGGCATCACCGCCGACAGCAAGACGAGTGGCTGGAGCGACGTGGCCGAGTTCACCACCGGCTTTGCCGTGCCCTTCGAGTTCACGTTGTCCCAAGCTTCCGATATGGACGGATGGCTCACTTACAGCGGTGAGCTGACAGAGAACTCCGAACTCGAGGAAGGTGGTGATGTCAACATCCGGAGATCGATGTGGGGAACCATTTCCTACACCACTGTCTTTGCTCCCTTTGCCGACACGCAGTCGTGGCTCGTCACTCCGAAACTGGGTATCGGCGACGATGCTACGAAGCAGTGGGTGGCCAAGCTGGGGCTGTTTACCCAGTTCCTTGGTGAGGATGACCTTACCATCAAGGTGGTGGTGGCCAAGGATGGCGAGACCTTCAGCTCTGCCGATGTCATTGGTACGATCACCAAGAGCGAGCTCCCCGAGGAGGATGAAATCCAGGAATACGAGTTCCCCTTCAGCGGCTACACGGGCAGCATACGCCTGGGCTTCTACTTCGAGGGAGAAGGCGAGGATCTGCCTTGGCTGGAGGTGACAAAGGTTGGCCTGCTCGAGGGCGTGGCTACGGGCATCGCCACGGTGGCAGACAGCACTGCCGACGGCCAGCAGGCAGTCTTCAACCTGCAGGGTCAGCGTGTGAACGGCCAGCAGAAGGGTCTGCTCATCATCGGCGGCCGCAAGGTGCTGGTGAAGTAAGGCTACGCCTGCACTTTATTGATATAGACAACATAGCGGGCAGGGGCGATGGAGCCTCTGCCCGCTATGTTG
>CAJOLE010000101.1 GCA_905235325.1 uncultured Prevotella sp.
TTCACACAATTTCGATATTTGTGTCTCAATATAACCGATTTCTTTTACGCCAACAAATATTTCGTTCATTTTAGCCATTTCCACGTCTATAACCCATAATCATCTAACCAATCTCCTTCAGCATCCCCGCCGGCACCCACGCTATCGCCACGCTCGCCACACCATCTATCTCCACTACAACCCTCTTACACCTCTTCACTCTCCTTATCACACCCGTCACGCCCTCAAACGCGCCGCCCATAATCTCCACGCACTTGCCTTCCTTCCCCACAACCGTCTCGTTGTCCAGAAATATCACGCTGTCGTCAGTCCGCGAAGCCACCCGCATAAAATTCTCCATCTCTCCGTCCGCCACCGTCATAATGGCGTGTTCCTGGGAGGCCGTATAGTCCATCATATACCTCAGCGGCTCCAGCACCTCGTTCCTCCTCTTCAGCTCGCTCATCCGCTCCTGCGTCGAACGCACGAAAATCAGGTTACTGATAGCAGGCACCAACACCCTCTGCAGTTCCGTATCCCCGCCATTCTGCGATTCAACCACCTTATACCTCATCGGCACAAAGTTCTCGATTCCCAGCCGGTCCAGCTCCGCCTTCACCTTCATCTCCCGCTGATACGTCACCCTCATCGGAAACCAAATCCTAGGGTCACCACACACCTCTGTGTCGCGTCCCGATTCTTTTCCCGTTTCTTTCGTCGTCATCATATCACTCTGGTCTTCAGTCGCTTTATGACTTCAACTCTACGTTGTTATAACGATGCAAAGATAGTAAAATATTTCGACTATCCGCTATTTTTATGCGCTTTTTAACAAAAAACTCCATATAATTCCAGCATTAGCAAACGATTATTTGATTCCTTTGAGGACTACATCAATAAAGGCCATGAGTCTTTCATCTATTTCCTATTCGACCTATATGGCCGCCATGTAAACGATGACCAAAAACAAGTTGCCCATGCTATCGAGGATAGCCTAATGAAATATTGCGAGTCAGAACCCGACATCAATATGCTTACTTTGGCTTTCTTTATATTCTCACAGCATTTAGGCCGGAAGCTGATGAGGGCGAGGTCATGGCACACGTCCTCTGATGAGCAATACTTCTTGTGCCAATAGTTATACGTTGAGTACCTATCTGATGTAGGTACGACTTCAGTGACAGACCACTCTGACGTGGTCGGACTGTAACTACAAAAACTCTTCCTTGGTCATAACTGTAATAGTTGTAGTTTGGGTGCACTATTGCGGGTGCTGACAATATGATAACTAAAACACAATCAGAAGTGATTAGATTGTCCATTTCCGGACACCATGAGTGTCCAGAAATGGACACTTTATTTTATGCTATTGCTGATTATCAATGAGTTACGGGTTTGGCACGGATATTGTATTGTATATTGACAGATAATTATCGTAAATGATATGAGATATTTTAGACAGGCCCTCGCCCTGATGCGCGAGGAACGACTTTTCACTGGCATCTACATTGCAGGCACGGCACTGGCCATTGCCTTTACGATGGTGATGGCCGTAGTGTATTACATCAAGTTGGCACCCATCTATCCCGAGCGCAACCGCGCACGGACTGCTTACTTTGAAGGCATTTACATTGAGGCAGAGAACCGTGGCGCTGGACGATGCTACTTCGGTGACAAAGCTTTTGAGGAATGGTTCCTGCAGAGCAAGAACATCGAGTATTGTTCGCCCACGCTCTTGGCGGCAGGAACGGGAAAGGCAGAAGGCCGTTGCCAGGCCTCCATTGTTCGCGGGAAGAATGACTACGTGGATGTCATCCGCAACCGCGCCAGTGCCGACTTCTTCAAAATCTATGCCTACGACTTCGTGAGCGGCAGACCATTCACCCGGAAGGAGGTGGAGGGGAAAGATGCGGTATGCGTCATCACCGATGCACTGGCCGAGCGGCTGTTTGGCAAGGGTGTGGATGCCGTGGGGCAGACATTAGTGATGGAGCATGAAGAAGACTTGCGCATCATAGGCGTGGTGCGCAGCGGTAGCCAGCTCACCCCCGACAGCTATGCCGACATCATCATGCCCTACACACTGGTGGAGGTGCGTGCAGGGTCGGTCTATGCCGGGCTTTATTCCATCGTAGCCACGGTAAAGGACAACGAGCACCTGCAGGCGTTAAAGGAAGAGATCGACGGCATAGCCAATCGTCTCACCCAGTCGAAAGACGAGTTGCTGAACAATTTCTATTTCGGCGAGGGCGTGAAGAAGAAACTGGTGCTGACCAAGGGCCTGGAGACGCATCCGATGCACGTGCTCCGTACCGAGAACCGCGACAATGTGTTCGGGGTGGTTACGGGGTGGCAATTGGTCATGCACTACGTGGGCATCCTGTTCGTGCTACTCTTCGTGCCGGCTCTGAACCTCTGCGGTATCGTGGCTGGACGTATGGAGCGACGCTCGGCGGAGATGGCCGTGCGCAAGACCTTTGGCGCCAGACGCACAACGCTACTGAACCAAGTGATAGCTGAGAACCTGGTACTGACGACTATCGGAGGCATCATCGGCCTCGTATTCTCGTGGCTCACCATCTACGGCCTGCGAAAGGAAATCCTCGGCATGTTCTTCGACAATAGCACGCTCAATACGGCTCCGATTGTTGAGGGCGAGATGATCTTTGCCCCCTCGCTGTTCATTGGAGCCTTTGGGGCGATACTCGTGCTTAACCTGCTGGCCGCCGTCATCCCTGCATGGTGGAGCCTGCGGAAACCGATTGTAGAATCAATGATGGAGAAAAGATGAAACAACTGAAAGAAATATTCGCAAACAAGGCCACAATCTGGCTGTTCGTTGAACTGGTGGTTATCACCGTTGTGGCCTGGGCGGTGTTCGACCCCGCTGTCGTGAACCTCTATTATCGCTGTCGGACGCTTGGTTTCGATACGGACAAGCTGCTCTATGCCGAAACGACCGTCGGCGCGTGGGACGAGGATGCCAGCGAAGAGGACAGGAGTGACCCTTACAACCCTACTGAGGAGCGCCGCCAGCAGATGCTGCGCCAGCTGACGGCTGTGGATGGTGTGGCGTCGGCCTATCTCTACGATGAGGAATACGGCTCCATTGGTTTCACGAGTCAGGGCTACTCACCGTGTCGCATCGACAAGGATACGCTCTGGCTGGCGGCTATCCGCTTCGTACCCGACTCTCGCTTCTTCGAGACCTACGGGTTGAAGCCTTTGCCCGGCAGCCCCTCGGCTGAACAGCTCTCGCACCTACAGAAGCGTGACCGGCAGGCAGTGCTGACGCGCTCTGGTGCTATGGCGCTCTTCGGGAGCACCGACGTGTTGGGGCGCAAGATTACCATCTGCTATGGTGACCCCGACATCGTCGTGACGGTGGTAGGCGTGGTGGAAGACTTCCGCAAGTCGATGAATAATACCTTGCAGTCGCTAATCATCAGATCCGACAGTCTGAGCAAAACCGAATGCCGCTACGTAATCCGACTGAAGGAGGGGATGGATGCCCAACGCTTCGTGGAGGAACACGGGCGCGAACTCATCAACAACTGTCAGACAAGCTTCAACCGCATCAGCCGCCTGATGACATTTGAAGAGCACCTGGAGCAGCAGGAACTCGACGAGGGCCGCACGCAGGAGGTGAACTGCAGTCTGGCTCTCGCCCTGTTCTTCCTTATCAATCTGATGCTGGCTGTTATTGGCACCGTGTGGCTCCACGCCAAGCGCCATACGGAGGAGTGTGGCGTGCGCCGTGCTTTCGGAGCCACCCGTTGGCGTGTTCTTTGGGATTTCCTTTGGCGTAACGCCCTGCTGGCCACCGCAGCCGTCGCCGTGGGACTCGTCATCTATCTCAATTACGCCTATAGTGGCCTCACGGTGGAATATGGTAAAGAACACTGCGAGACGCTCTATATGAATAACATCATCGACGTGCCTACCGACAAGACGTGGGTCGATTACTTCTGGCCCCACTTCCTCGTGGTTTCCTCCGTCGTGTACATTATTATATTATGTACTGTCCTCATCGGTACCGCCATCCCCGCCGTGAAGATTATCAAGACGAAGATTACCAACGCACTAAGGGATGAATAAGATAGAATAAATAAACATAATAAACATAATAAACATAATAAACAAAAGAACAATGGAAACAGTGATTAAACTAACGGGCATCAACAAAATCTACCGTACCGACGAAGTGGAGACACAGGCGTTGGAGAATGTGAACCTCGAAGTGCGCAAGGGCGAGTTCCTGAGCATCATGGGGCCGTCGGGCTGCGGCAAGTCGACGTTGCTCAACATCATGGGCCTGCTTGACGAGCCAACGAGCGGCGAGATTGAGCTGTGCGGCACGAAGATAGACCCGAAACTGAGCGACAACCGCCTGGCCGAACTGCGCAACAAGACGCTGGGCTTCGTCTTCCAGTCGTTCCACCTCATCCCGACGCTCAACGTCATCGACAACGTGCAGCTGCCGCTCATCTACCGAGGTGTGCGCAGCGGCGAGCGCATCCGGCTGGCCAAGGAGGTCATCGAGCGCGTCGGCCTCTCCCACCGCATGAAGCACCGCCCCACGCAGCTCTCCGGCGGACAGTGCCAGCGCGTGGCCATCGCCCGAGCCATCATCGGCAACCCCGAGATCCTCCTCGCCGACGAGCCCACGGGCAACCTTGACTCGAAGATGGGTGCCGAGATCATGGAACTGCTCCACCGCCTGAACCGCGAAGACGGCCGCACCATCGTCATGGTGACCCACAACGAGCAGCAGGCCCAGCAGACCGACCGCATCATCAAGTTCCTCGACGGACGACAGATACAGTAAGAGACAATGAGTAAATTCCTTTTATTCCTGCGCCACGCTGTGGCGCTCATTCGCGAAGACAAACTGTTCTCCGCCATCTACGTCGCGGGCACGGCGGTGGCCATCGCCTCGGCCATGGTCGTGGTGCTCGTGCTGCACATCCGCATTAGCAATATCTACCCTGAGGTGAACCGTGACCGCACGGTGATGGTGAGGAGCTGGTTTTCCGACGAAATCAACAACGCTGTCGACATCGGCTATTCACCCCTCGCCATCGAGGAGGTGTTCAACCGTCTACAGTGCGCTGAGCTGGTGAGCGCCACCATGAGTTCCGACTACATCTACCGTTTCACGGCCTGTACCGAAATGGGCAAGCAGGAAGTGCCCGTCACCGTGAAGTTCACCGATGCCAACTTCTATCGGCTTTATAAGTTCAGTTTCGTAGCCGGACGGCCTTACACCGACGAGCACCTGCAGCATGGCGACAAGCAAATCGTCATCACCGATGCTCTGGCGCGGAAAGTCTTCGGCACCACGGAGAAGGTGGTGGGGCGGCAGTTGCTGCTGAACTACCTGCCCTATCACATCATCGGCATCGTCAGGGAGGTAAGCCCGTTGATGTTCGAGTCGTCTTCCGACATCTATCTGCCCTACACGGTCAAAGACTCGCGGAATGGTCTCCAGGATGCGAACGTGAGTTACGCCGGTGGCTTGGAGGTGAAAGTGCTGCTGAAGCCAGGCTACACCACGAAGATGCTCAAGGACGAACTGGAGCCTTACCGCACCCGCTACCTCTCGATGCTGAAACAATCGACGGGGAAGGAATACCGATGGTTGATTGACGCCCGGCCACACTGGGGCAAGACACTGGTATTCTTTAACACGCCCAACTATACGGTGGGCGACATGCTCTATAACCTCTCATTGCCCGGCATACTCCTGCTATTGCTCTTGCTGTTGCCAGCCATCAACCTGAGCGGCCTGGTGTCGAACCGCATGGAGTCGCGTGTGGCAGAGATGGGCATCCGCAAGGCTTTCGGCGCCAAAAGGACGACATTGCTGCGCGAGGTCATCAGTGAAAACCTTGCGCTGACACTCCTCGGCGGTCTGGCGGGCTATCTGCTCTCGTGGCTGTTCATCAGCCTCATCCGCAACAACTCGGTGTTCCTGATGATATTTGAGCGCGAGTACGACCCCGTGAACAATGTGTCGTTACAGCCCGATATGTTCTTCACCCCGCTGCTGTTCCTCGTCGCCTTCTTCTGCTGCGCCGTGCTCAACCTGATGGCGGCACTCATACCGGCATGGACCTCGCTCAGGAAACCTATTGTAGAATCGTTAAACCAGAAGAGATGAACATGATATTCAAGAGCCTGTGGGCTCACAAGAAGCAGAACGGTTGGATATTTGCCGAGATTGCCATCATCAGCTGCCTGAGCTGGTTCATGGTCGATTACTTAGTGACCAGCACCTACGCCACCTACTTCTGCATACCGGCGGGAGAGTTCGAGAAAGACCATCTGTGCGTGGGGCAGTTCGACATCGTCAGGAGCGAGAGCGCATCGGAAGGCTGGGTCGTACCCGAGGAAGAGGGAAGGAATGTCTATGTCATCAGGGACAAGCTGAAAAGCCTGCCCGAGGTGGCATCGGTGTGCCTGACGCCCGACTATCTGAATGCCGACCTCCGTCTCTACAGCTGGCGGACACTGGCACTTGCCGACGACACCACCAAGCATATCGGCGTGTCGCAGAGATTCTACTATCAGAACGAGCACTATTTCGAGACGCAGGGACTGAAGGCCATCGAGGGGAGTCCCGATGCCGAAACGCTGTCGAGGGAGATTCCGACTGACGGCATCGTCGTCACCCGCAGCGTGGCGCGAATGCTTTTCGGCCACGACCAGGTGGTGGGCAAACGCCTGGCAATGGTAGGCACCAATTATTCGGATGGCGTATGGAAAACCGATGTTGCCGGCTACAACACGATTTCGGGTGTGGTGGAGGACGTGAAAGCCTCGCCCAACGAGCGATACCCCTATACGGTGTTCTTCCCGAATCCTGGCACAGGCGCCAGTCCCCGTTGCCAACTGCTGTTGCGCCTCAAGCCCGATGCGAATGCCAATGAGTTCGTGAAGCGCCTGACGCCAACGCTGACGAGCGAATTCCGGGCAGGCATCTGTATATTACGTGAACTCGAGACCTATCAGCAGCACTATGAGAGCCAGATGGCACGCGACCAGAGCACAATGAGCCGACAATGGACTGTCCTGCCGCTTGCACTCTTCGGCATCATCGTCGCGCTGGGCACGCTGGGCACCTGGTGGCTCCAAATTCGCAAGCGCACCGAGGACATTGGCATCATGCGCAGCTTCGGTGCCAAGCGCCGACATATCTTCTGGATGATTTGGAGCGAGGGAGCCATACTGACGGCCCTTGCCTGCATCGTGGGCTGTTTCTTCTGGTTTCAGTTCGCCATCAACTGGGATTTGCTCTCCAATGGCGGTGCATACGGAGCCTCCGGCCGCGAGACCGACTGGGTATCGCAATTCTGGCTGCACTTTCTCATCGTTTGCGCCATCCAGTACGTGCTGCTCCTCGCCATCGTCACCCTCGGCATGGTCGTGCCCACGTTCCGCGCCATGTACAAACGTCCCGTCGAAGCCTTACATCATGAATAGACTGTTCAC
>CAJOLE010000102.1 GCA_905235325.1 uncultured Prevotella sp.
ATTACAGGTAGTCCATGAGCACGTCCCAGACGGCGATGATGTGGCAGAGGGAGCCGGCGAGCACGAAGAAGTGGAACACGGAGTGCATATAGCGGCGGCGGTTGAGCGAGTAGAACAGTGCTCCGGTGATGTAGCAGACGCCCTCGGCGACGACCCAGCTGACGGCTGTTGCTGAGACGCTGTCGATGAGTGGCTTGAAGGCGACGAGGACGCTCAGCCCCATGCCGACGAAGCAGAGGGTCTCGAGGTTGGAGTGCTCCTTCAGGCGGACGAAGCTGACGACGGTGCCGGCGATGGCGCAGAGCCAGACGAAGGTAAAGAGGCTCCAGCCCCAGTAGCCCTGCTGGCGCAGGGCGACGAGCGTCAGCGGTGAGTAGGAGCCGGCGATGTGCCAGTAGATGGCGGCATGGTCCCAGCGCCGGAGCCGCTCCTTCCACGGCGAGTGGTGCTTGATGGAGTGGTAGAGCGTGGAGCAGACATAGCTGGCGAGCATACCGAAGAGGTAGAGTATGACGCCCACGCGCGCCCAGCTGTTGTCGGCGCGGAAGCACCAGACGAGGAAGATGATGCCGAAGACGACACCCATCAGGATGCCGCCGCCGTGTGAGCAGGCATTCCAGATTTCCTCTTTCTTAGTGTACTTGATCATCTTTCTTCCGTATGAGGGTCAGACCGTCGCGTATGGGCAGGATGACCTGTTCGGTGCGTGGGTCGGCGGCGACGCTGTCGTTGAAGCGGCGGATGCCGAGCGTCTGCCGGTCGTGGTCGTAGGCGGGGTCGTCGACGTGTCCGTCCCAGAGCGTGTTGTCGGCCACGATGAAGCCGCCGGGCCGCAGCACGTCGAGCGCCATGTCGTAATAGTCGCAGTAGGCTCGCTTGTCGCCGTCGATATAGACCATGTCGAACTCGATGCCGAGCCGTGGAGCGAGGTCGAGCGCGTCGCCGATGATGAAGGTTATCCTGTCGGCCACGGCCGACTGCTCTATCCACGGCCGCGTGAAGTCCTCGATCTCGTCGTTCACCTCGAACGTGTAGAGCCGTCCGCCGTCGGTCAGTGCCTCGGCCATGGAGATGGCTGAATAGCCGCTAAAGGTTCCCACCTCGAGCACGTTCTGCGGGCGTATCATCGCGACGAGCATCTTCAGCAGCCGCCCCTGGAGGTGGCCGCTTGCCATTCGCCCGTGGATGGTCTTGACGTTGGTGGCGCGCCAGAGGCGGTACAGGTAGTCGGGCTCGGGCGACGTGTGGGCAAGTATATAGTCGTCGAGACTTTTCACTTCTTACTTCTCACTTTTCATCTGCCGAATAGCTTCGACGGCCAGCCGGTAGCTGTCGAGGCCGAAGCCGCAGATGACGCCGCGGCAGGCAGCCGACAGGTAGGAGTGGTGGCGGAAGGGTTCGCGCTGGTGGACGTTTGAGATGTGTACCTCGACGACGGGGCATCGCAGCGAGCGGATGCAGTCGTGCAGTGCTACGCTGGTGTGGGTGTAGGCGCCGGCGTTGAGCACGATGCCGTCGCAGGGGTCGAAGAATCCCGCCTGCTGCATCTTGTTGATCAGTTCGCCCTCGACGTTGCTCTGGTAGTAGTCGATTGTCACGTCGGGGTAGTTGTCGCGGAGCTGTTGCAGGCAGGCGTCGAACGACTCGCTGCCGTAGATGCCTGGTTCGCGCTGGCCCAGAAGGTTCAGGTTGGGGCCGTTGATGATCTGTATCTTCATAGCTTTTCGTTGTGTATGATTATTTGTCTGATGGTTTAACGGGAACTCTTTTTACTTCCCCCTTCCCCCTTCTCCCTTGTCGATGAACTCGCGGGACGACTGTCCGAAGTGCTTGCGGTTGGGAATGAGGAAGAGGCCCTTCTGCTGACAGCCCACCCAGAGGCGCCCCTCGCTGTCGCAGAGCAGCGACACCACCGTGTTGAAGCCCAGCGAAGTGGTGTCCTGGGGGTTGTTCAGGTAGGAGGTGAAGCGGTAGCCGTCGAAGCGGTTCAGTCCAAACTCGGTGCCTATCCAGATGTAGCCCATCTGGTCCTGGCAGATGCTTGTCATGTTGGTGCTCGACAGCTTGTCGCTGGCGAAGAGGTGCCCCGTCTGAGCGGTACCTTTCAGGCCACAGAAACCCAGTAGCAATATGAATGTAAGCAGTCGTTCCATTTACGTAAATGAGGTCAGTTTCCTGTTCGTCGATTCAGACGACGGTGCAAAGTTAGCGAATTTATCTGAAACGACCAAAATTTTTTGTCGGCTGCCTATATTCGCATACGGGCAGCCGACAAAAGAAAATCTTTTATTATCAATTTTGTCTCATCGCCGCACTCCTTTGGCAATATTTTCGTAACTTTGCACGCAAATGTACAAACAAATGGCAGAAAGAAACAATGACATCGTGCGCCGATACGTGCGCTACCTGAAGCTCGAGCGCAACATGTCGCCCAATACGCTCGAGGCCTACCAGCGCGACCTTCAGAAACTCCTCACCTTCCTCGACAAGCAGTCCACCCCTACCCCTGCGCCCAGCAGTTCTCCGTCGGATTCTGCCAAGCACGTCCTCGACGTCAAGCTCGAGGACTTACAGACCTTTGCCGCCGGTCTCCACGACATCGGTATCGGCCCGCGCTCGCAGTGCCGAATCCTCAGCGGCGTGCGCTCGTTCTTCCACTTTCTCTTAGTAGACGGCTATCGCGACGACGACCCCACAGAACTGCTTGAGTCGCCCGTCCTGGGCGAGCATCTGCCCGAAGTGCTCTCCACCGCCGAGGTTGACCAGCTCGAGGAGTCCATCGACCTCTCGAAATGGGAAGGCCACCGCAACCGCGCCATCATCGAAGTGCTGTTCTCCTGCGGTCTGCGCGTCACCGAACTTGTGACGCTGCGCCTCTCGAACCTCTTTCTCGACGAGGGCTTTGTCCGCATCATGGGCAAGGGCTCGAAGGAGCGCCTTGTTCCCATCTCGCCCCGTGCCGTCAAGGAACTTGGCTTCTGGTTCGACGACCGCCAGCGCATGGCCATCAAGCCGGGCGAGGAGGACTATGTCTTCCTGAACCGTCGCGGAGCCCACCTGACGCGCACCATGATTCTTATCATGATTAAGCGGCAGGCTCAGGAGGCAGGAATCAGAAAGACCATCTCACCCCACACGCTCCGCCACTCCTTTGCCACGGCCCTACTGGAAGGCGGTGCTGACCTCCGCGCCATCCAGGCGATGCTTGGTCACGAGTCCATCGGCACCACCGAAATCTATACCCACATCGACACCACGACCCTGCGCCAGGAAATCCTGGAGCATCACCCGCGCAACATGAAGGGCGCCGCCAAGAACGAAAACGAAAAGAAAGACTCCTGAAAGTACACGCTTTCAGGAGTCTTTCTTTGGGGTTTATGGAATTCTGCTACTTGACAACAATCTTGCGGCCATCGCAGACATAGATACCACCCTTGCTGAGGGTCTTCACCTCAACGCCTTGCAGGGTATAAGTCTTGCCAGCGACCGTTGTGGCCTCTGCCTTGACGGTCTCGACGGGAGTAGCTTTCTCTATCTGCTCCTCTGTGGGCTCTGTCGTTCCGAAGTAGGTGAGGCGGAAGTTGTCGACCACTACCCAGTCGCCACCGGCTCCCTTTTCATCCTTGCCCACGCCA
Organism: uncultured Prevotella sp.; assembly: GCA_905235325.1. Classification (GTDB taxonomy): domain Bacteria; phylum Bacteroidota; class Bacteroidia; order Bacteroidales; family Bacteroidaceae; genus Prevotella. The sequence continues at coordinate 3,636 of CAJOLE010000102.1, forward strand.
ATGTCGAGGATGCCGTCGGCATAGACTTCAACAAGCAGGCTGACCTTGTAGAGACCGTTCTGGAAGAAGCGGCAGGCCTGATCGATGCCGTCGGGGAACTCACCCAGTCCTTCGTACATCCTGCCTTCGCCCGGTGCTTTACCGATTACGTCTTCGCTGTCGATGCTGGGCAGCAATACATCATTCATTCCGTTGAAGAGATAGGCGTTCTGCGAGCGTTCCAGTTCGGGCCATGCGTTCTGGTCGCCATTGCGATAGAATCCTTGGCATGAGACGAGATAGAAGCCAGGCTTTAGTCCCTGTACACTGGTCGAGAAGGAGCAGTCGCTGGTGTCGAACGACTCCAGTGCGAAGTCGCTGTGGTTGTCGCCGCGTCCCCATACAGAGCCGTTGAAGATGGTCCATGCGGGTTCCACCTCAGCACGCTGGCAGAAGCCCGGGTTCACGATGTAATAGGAGGCATCGGCGGGAGCATCTGCCGTAGCGGCATCAAGCAGGGCATCGCGGTCGGCCTTGGTGACGAGAATCCACTGTGCGTCGAGGTCTTCCTCAGTGACGTTGCGCTCCTCGGTGCCCACGGTGGTGAAGTCGCCGTTACCGCCGTCGACGCCAGCAGTGGGACTGTACTTCACGAACACGTCGGGATAGTCAGCCTGCAGGATGTTGTAATTGCCATTCTCAAGCTTGACGAAGCGCCATGCGCCTTTCCTATACTGATCGCAATAGCCGCGATAGGAGAGATACTGGCTGGGGTTGTCGTCCTCACCGCCGTTGCGCAGACCGGTGTTGATGTGGAAGTCGGTAGCCTTGTTGGGCTCAGCCTCCTGACGTGCATTTTCAATCTCTTCATCGGTCATCTCCTCCAGGGTGATGAGTGTGCCGGGCATACCCAGTGCAGCATGAGTGCCCCAGTCAGAGCCGCCGGTGAAGAAGCGCTGCTGGCCTACGTTATAGAGATAGAACTGTCCGGCCTTCACGTCGTTGCCCTTGAACACGTTGGGCTGGCGCTCGGCGAGCTTGTTCTTGCGTGCATTGCGCAGCTGGCGCAGGGTGTTGTCCAGGTCGCCGTTGCTCATGCCGTTGGCAAAGAACTCGGTGGCGGCATCGGTGTTGAAGCCCTCAGTGGCTGCCAGTTCGACGGTTCTGTTCAGAGCGTCGACATTGTTTGCATTGACGCCCTTGATGGTGTCGATAATCTTCTGCAGATTGTCGATTGCCTCTCGCTGGCTGGGCATGTCCTCACCCGACGCTACTGCCTGTGACTCTGCCAGTACGGCATCGAGAGCTGTGCGCTGGGCCTCGGTGTAGGTTGTCAGTGTTGTGGCTTCCTCAATCAGTTCCTTGAGCATGGGCTTGTACTGGTTCAAGATAGGATAAGCCTCACCATAATAGTATTGCTTGACGCTCATATTGTCGAACTGGAACCAATAGCTCTCGCCGTCGTTCACCAGACCGAACTGGAGCACGAGTGCCTGCCAGTCCTGCTTGGCGGTGAAGTCGATGGATACGGGCATGTTGGTCTGAGCTGCGAAGGGCAGTATCTCTGAACCCAGCACGAAGTCTTCAGTACCATGAGCCTGCGTGCCCAGATCCCAGTTGTTCGAGACGAATGCGGCCATGGGTGGGTTGTCAGCATTCCATGACGTGTACTCACAGCCACTGTAGGTGAACGAGAGGTTGTACTCGCTTCCGGCGACAGTGTTCACCTTCACCATCAGCGGCTCCCAGCCGCCAGTGCCCACGTAGGGGTCAATCTTCCATCCGTTGTCGGTCTGCTGCCAGTTGCCGGCGTAGATGCCCTTGTGGTCGTTGTTCGTCTCCCAGTTGTTCAGGTCCTTATAGACCTCGTCGGCAATCTCGCCTCCCAATGTCTTGGTAGCAGCTCCGATGTTGACGAACTCCGTGCCGTTGTACTTGTACACGTTGCCGTCGAAGATGACCATCTTGTTCTGATAGGCAGTGACACCGGCGTCGCTGCTTGTGACGAACTCGTCGTTGGTGGCCGAAGAATAATAGGTGTCGGTCAGCTTGTCCTTCAGGGCACCCTTACCGTTGTAGACAGCGGGCACGAGGTCGAGCACCAGCGTAGTGCCCTCGTAGACCTTCATGCTGTAGAGCGTCACGTAGGGATTGTAGCACGGATCGGAGTTGGAGCCGAAGGTTTCGGGGTTGTCGTTGTAGCCTTCGATGACGGGCAGGTGTTTGTTGATGGCAAACACGTAGAGCGATGTCTCGCAGTCGCCTTCCAGCGGAGAGTCCTGGATGGTGTTGGCCAGCTCGCTGAGGGTCTCGCCTTTGTAGATTTCAAGCGTTCCCGTGGCGCCATCCTGAACGATCCTGACTTTCTCGCCAAAGATCATCTTGTCCTTTTCTACGGTCTCGCCGCCCAGGTTGACAGCGCCATTGGTGGGGAAGAAGGCAAAGCCCTGCTTCCATCCGTTGCCGGCGGAGTAGTTGACCGTACCGGGGAATTCGACGCCATTCTGCGTGTTGGCCTCGAAGCGTGTGCCGTAGAGGGCCTTCCAGTCCGGGCCTTCGACAGCCTTGTAGACGGTCTCGATTTTGGTGTTGTACTTAGGTTTGTACCCCAGGTCGATGTAGGCCTTGCTGCCTTCGTCGGTCTTGATGAACTCAATCTCCTTCGTTGTGGTAGAGGTACGGGGTGTCGGTGCTGCCGTAGCTGTCTCGTAGATGCCGTAGCGCTCGTAGTAGCCCAGGGCGTTCAGCACGTAGAACTGGCTGTTCGACTGGCTGTACACGTAAGGCGCATTGCCGTCATAGGTTGAGATGTCTTTGACCAGCGTTACGTCTTGTGCCATGGCCATCATGACCACGAACATACCCAAAAGAGTAGAAAATAATCTTTTCATAAGCATAACTGTTTTAAATGATAATAATAAGTATAGAAGTTTCTTCGTTATATCTGTAATTAGTCTGTCTCGGATGCTGACGCTGCAAAGATAGTGAGAAATGCGGTTTCCTAAGGAAAGATGCGGTTCGTAAAAGGAAAGAAGCGTCTCAATCCTCGCAGTCAGGATCTTTCGTTGGCACGTCTGCCTGTGGGAATGCGCTGATTCGCAGGCGAGCAGCCCCCATCGGCACCAGCTGGATAGTCTCTTCCTCTTCGGCACGTGGTGCAAAGCGGGTAGGCAGTGTGCCGGTCATGCCTTTCTGGTCGAAGCCCCAGGTGGGAATCTTGCGACCTTTGGCAGTGAACGTCAGCGGTACGGACTCCAGCGTGAAGGGATAGTTGTCTTCGGGCCATGCCTTATGGCTGACGGTGATGTCTTTGGGTAGACCGTCCACCATCTTCAGGGCGTAGTTCCAGGGCGTGGCAGAAAAGATTTCGTATGCGGGCCACAGAGCCTTGTTGACACCAGCCTGCCAGTGTGAGTCGCCCTGCACGATGTCGGGGTCGCTGGGGTCGCGCTGTTTATATTGCTCACCAATCAGGAGCGAGAGGGTCAGCGGACCGTAGTTGACGCTGACGCTGGCCTTGTTCTGTACCCAGGTCTGCGTGGTAAAGGTCATGGGCACCTTCAGCGTCACTTGGTCGCCGTTCTGCCATGTGCGGGTTATCTTCACATACTTGCCGGCATCCGCACTGACGGAGCTGTTGCCCGTACTGACGGTGGCTCCCTCGGCCCACGCCGGTATGCGTATGTAGAGCGGGAATCTGACGGCGTTGGCGGTCTTGACGGTCAGCCTCACTTCCTCCTCAAAGGGATAGTTGGTATCTTCGGTCAGCGTCACGGTCGTTCCGTCGGCTACCTGTGCCGTGGTCTCGCTGGCACTGTAGAGCATGGTACACAGTCCGCCGTCGTTGGTGGCCATGACGAGGTGCTCGGTGAAGTAGGGCCAGCCCATGCCGTGGTTGTGCTGGCAGCAGCGGCTGCTGAAGGGGCTCATTGAGAGCATACCGAGTAGGCCGTTGTCGATGCTGCCGCCGTAGTTCTTGCCGTCGCTGACGGCCATGTTGGGCGAGGTGATGTAGCGCAGTGAGCGCATATCGGGCATGAGTGCGGCGGGTAGCGTGTTGAAGGCCACGTTCTCGCAATGGTCGGCCCAGAAGGGGTCGCCGGTGATGCCCATCATCATTTCGTCGCTGGCCATCTGCTCCACCACGGCACAGGTTTCGGCTCCCTGGCGTGGGTCGATGTAGCCCTGTCGGGCGTTCTCGTCGGCTCCGTACATGCCTCCCGGCACCTGTCCGTAGCGCTGGCGCATGGTGTTGTGGTTGTCGTAGGCAGCCTGCAGCATTTGTTCGTCGCCATTATATATATAATAGGTGGCAGGTTCGCGGAAGCCCTGTGCCACGTTTACGCCGTGCCAGTTGGGCAGGTCGTTCTTCATGGTCCAGTCCACGCCGCAGCGGTGTAGCTTGGCGATGAGGGGCAGGATGCTTTCGTCGCCCGTCTGGTTGTAGAGCCAGACGACGCTCCATTCGTTGTCGCTGCCTCGTTTCGACTGCCACAGTCCTTTCAGGAAGTGGTCGTCGGGAATGGTCATCTCCCACTTGAAGTAGCGGGTCATGGCCGGCAGCACGCGCTCGTCGCCCGTAGCCTCATAGTAGGTCTGCAGTGCCCAGAGCATGGGCATCTTCGCCCAGAGGTCAGGAGTCTGCGGGTCGCCGTCGGTGCCGCTGGGCCCCAGTTCGCCGTTGCTCTTCAGGTGGGTCAGTACGCCTTCGAACCACACCTGTGCCTCCTGCTTCATCTGCTCGTCGTTCAGGATGTAGGCCAGGGAACTGTAGCCCCTGAGCCAGTAGGGCACCTCCTCCCATCCGTGATTGCCTTGGTCGCTAAGCCATTGGTTGTTCCTTTTGTCCAGCCAGTCGCTCACGGTGCCTAACAGTCCGTTCAGTCCGTTTTTCTGGCGAGTCAGAATCTCTAAGAGCCAGCCCTTGGGCTGTACCTGTCCCACGGCGAGCTTCTTCAGGTATCCGCCGTGCAGCGGTGCACGGTAGCCGTTGGCCGTCATGGCCGGTCGTTCCACGATGGCAATCTCTGAGTCTTGTGCCTGTACGGTCACTGCTGTAGCCAAGCCGATGGCCACGAGAGCAAAGAACTTTCTTGTCTGCATGATTATTTCTTCTGAATGAATTTCTTGTTATTCTTGATGTATATGTTTGCGGGGTGTTCCTGCTGAACGCCTCCTATACTGTAGACCGCTCCCTGACGGTTGTCTTCGTCCGTCTTGTGGCCTACGATACCGTCTGGGGTGTCAGGGCGCGTCATTGTCAGGCTGAAGTCGATGTGTCCGCCGCCGGCACCCTGCATCAGCGATACAGAGATGACATTGTCGCCCTCGCGCAGCTGGGCCATGTGGCGTGAGTTGAACTGCCGTGCCGCATAGTCGTTGTCGTTCCAGCCGGTGTAGCTCCAGAGCGAGACGCCGTTCAGATAGAAGTGTGGGTTCTCGTCGTAGCTGCAGGTCAGCGTCAGCGTGCTTTTGCTTATCACGGCCATGTCGTCGGCCGTCAGGGTGAAGTGTCGCCTGACGAGCAGTGGCTGCACTTCGCTGCCCCATGGGGTGACGCGGAAGTCGTCAGGCGAGTTGCTCAACGGCCCGTATCCGGCAATCCAGTCGCTCTCGTCAGTGCATCGGCTGGTCCAGTCGGCCGGGCTCAGTGTCTGTAGCTCGTCGTTGCTGTTCAGCAGATAGTAGGCGCAAGGCCACGGTCCGCTATCCTTTCCCGGCAGCAGTGTGATGGTTGTCTGTGCGCAGGCCGACATGGAAGTCAGAAAGGTAAAGACCGTCAGTAGTAATTTCTTTTGTTTCATGCTTTGATAAGGTTTTGTTTCTTGGGGCTACTCTTGTTCCCTCGTTTAAACGCTGCAAAGTTAGAAATAAGAATGTGGCAGGCAGGCAATAAACAGTTCAGATAAAGAAACAGATTGTTCAAACCGCCTGTTTACGGTAAAGAAAGCATCGTGAGAGATTAAACGCCTTGCTACTGCAAGGGGTGCAGCAGCAAGGCGTAATATCGGGCAGATTGCTTTTGGCTCGTGCCTTTTGTGTTATTCCTTACCTGTCGCGGGGGTAAGGGGCTCGCGGGTTGTCACGCTGGCACGAATGCTTACTTTCTTGCCGTGATGGATATACACGCCGGGCTGTGTGGGCCTGCGTCCTATCTTGAATCCTTGCAGGGTGTACCATTCGGTGTCGCAGTCAGTGGCAGAGCTGCTTACTGTGGCGATGCCGTTTAGCAAGTCGCTTAGGTCGATGACGTAGGGAATCCACGACGTGCCGATGTTGTCATCGCTGGTGAACAGCTGCGTGTCGTCGATGTCGGTAATCTGGCCATTCAGGCAGGTGCGCAGCGTCATGGGCTGTCCGGCTCCCTCGCCACTGATGACGAGGTAGTACAGGCCGTTGGTGTTGGCGCGCGTGGCTCCGCGGCACTCGTCGCCGATGAAGGCGGCCACCTCGCAGGTGTCGACGGCAGACCCGTCAGCCGCAAGCAGGCAGATGGTCATCGTCATGTTGTTGGGATAGCTGCCCAAGCCGACCGGCGTGAAGATGGACGTGGGCGCAGGGGCACGCCTCTGGGCGGACGCACGTGCCGATGCCGCCTTGCCGTCAGGATAGATGAACGACTTCTTGTCGGTGTCGATGCTGTAGTACATGTAGCCATGTCCGCCCTCCAGTGCCTGCAGGTTGCCTTCCCATCCTCCGTTGTTGTCGTAGATGGCCATGGCCGTCTGCGACTTCACGATGTCGCCCTGCTGCGGGTTGGCAGCTGCCAGTGCCTCGTCGATGGTCATCGTCGTGAGCGGTGTGTAGGCTATCCAGTTCCAGCCGCCCGCCAGCGTGACGGGCATCTCGCTGGCTTTCGGTTGGCGTCCAATGACGGAGAGCTGGCTGTTGAGCTCAGTCTTCGTGGCAGGCAGACTTTCCACCTTCAGTTTGTACATGGTGTTGAAGGTTGGCGTGAGCGGGCCGTTCCATTCGGCTCCGTTGTAGTCACTGTATTCCGTGCGGTTCTTGATGATCAGCTGCCTGTCGGAATAGTCGCAGAAGATATGGTCGAGGGAGGTAGACTGCGGCTCCACGCCGAAGGCTATCCAGTTCCAGTTGGCATGGATGGGGATGAGCTGCTCCATGTTGTCGGTCTTGGTCCAGATGGCCGGCGAGTTGTAGTTGCCGATTATCTGGTCCTGGCTGAAGGTGACGTCAGCGGGTTCGCCGTTGACTGAAAGCTGGGCGTCGGTGTAGGCCACGCCCTGCGAAGCATCCCAGATGCGGAAGGTGACGGCCTTCTGGTGGTCCTTCTCCTTGTAGTCGTTGCCATAGATGTTCATCATGACGTATGCCGCTCCGCGTGTCTTCGCAGGGGATGCCAAGCCGCGGCACTCACCGTCGATGAATGCAGCCACCATGCTCTCCTCGTTCGCCATGAGGATGCCATTGACATAGACCTGTCCGACGATGGTCATCTGGTGGTCATAGAGCGTGGGGTCAACCGCCCACCGGGGCTTCTCGCCGCTCACCTTCATCACGATGCGCAGCGGCTCCAGTATGCCGTTGTTGCCCTGCAGGCCGATGGTGGCGTCGTAGTTGCCCACGGTGACAAGCGGATTGACATGGAAGCGGAGAACCTTCGTCTTCAGGGGCGACACCTCATCGGCGGAGCTGCCTTCCACGCTGAGCCACTGGGGCAGGTTGTGGAGCGAGTAGTATTCGGTGTTGCCGCTCTTGTTCTCGATATTGACATCGAAGGTATAGTCGTCGCCATACTTCTTGAAGATGTTCACCGAGTCCTTCATCCACTTCAGCGTGTTCTGCTGCACGTAGGCCGTCCAGCGTATGGGCAGCGACGTGTTGCCGTGCAGGTCGTGCACCTGGTCGACGGTGACGTTGAGCGTGGTGCCCTCGATGTCGCGCGGGCTGATGCCGGCTCCGGTGAGGTTGATGACCACCTTGCGCTCCGAGGCTACCGGCGTGGCGATGAGCCGCGTCTCTTCAGGGGCGTTCTTCACCGCTGGGGCGTTTTCGGTGAAGTCAGATACGGGGCATGTCATCTCGGCGGCAGTACCGGTGTGCTGACTGGTGGCTGACATGTCCTCGTAGGTCTTCACCTTGGTGGTGACGCCGTTCACGGTGCCCGTCTTCTCGAATGGATAATAGGCCACGAGTCCACGGCTGTAGACATCGGCGGTGTCGATGGCATTATAGATATTGTTGAGCAGGCGGCTCTCGCTGAGCGAAGCCTTCCAGATGCGCAGCTCGTCGACAAGTGAACTGTGGCAGCCGCGGCCAAGAATCAGTGCGTTGCCTTCAAGCGGCGGCACGTCGGCCTCGGCGATGACGGCAGTGCGCTGTCCGTCGAGGTAGAACGAGGCGGCCTGTCCGCGAACCACGTTCAGTGCAAAGTGGTGCCAGCCGAAATCCAGGTTTGGGAAGTCGGCCAATGTGGCCACTGTCTGCTGCTTCGAGCCGTAAGCCAGCGTCAGGTTGTGCTGCTCGTCGAAGCTAAGGCGCAGCTTCTTGCTCTGAGGCAGCAGGTCGCCTTCTACCGTTGGCGTTGCATTCTCGAATACCACCTCGGCGGTTTGTAACGAGGGATAGTACCACAGTTCGATGGCATAGCTGTCGCCCCTGCCGGTGCCCAGGCGCGTAATGTCGGCCTGTGCGCCCTCAGGCGAGCCAATTTGCATGGAATAGTTCCGGTTCTGCACTCGCCATGAGGGGAAGCCCAGTATGAAGTCGTGGGTGTGGCGGCCGTCGGTAACCGTGGTGCCGTGGCCCTCGTTCATAGGCCAGTAGTTGGCCAGTCCATAGACATAGCTGTCCTTCGACTGATATTTCGTGGCGGCGGCCTCGTTCACATCAAGGCAGATGTTGTAGAGGCTTAGGTCGTGGATGTCGGCATCGATGAGACCGAGGTAGAGGTAGTTGTCGTCGGAATAGTTGACGGTCTGCGCTTCCTGTTCCGACACGGGTTCGTTCAGGAACAGGTCAACGTTGGTGGTGCCATACTGTGCCAGGATGTCGAAGGTCATGGTGCTGGCCTCGTAGCTCATTGCGAAATATGTCCACTCGTCCTTTGGCAGCACGGCCTGGCTGGTTACTTTCGTCCCGGCAATGGATACCACCAGGTGTCCTGCCTTGTCAATGCTTAGTGAGAAATTGTCCGTTTCTTTACCCTGGCGCATGATGGTGCCGCTGTCGTGCCAGCAGAGCCAGAAGTCCATGGTAAAGTCACCCTTCAGGAACACGGGATTCGCCGTGCGAGGAATCTCGCCAAAGGGGACCAGCCTCAGCGACACCTCGTGGTTGACGGTCTGCTGGTTGAGTTTGGCGGTGACGATGACGTTCTTCGAGTCCACGTAGCCGGGCACGATGTCCTCGTTGAACTCAATGGC
>CAJOLE010000103.1 GCA_905235325.1 uncultured Prevotella sp.
CATAGCTGTCTTCATTTACTTTTTAATGACTTTCTTACCATTCACGATATACACGCCCTTACCGGCCTTTTCAATGCGCTGTCCGCTCAGAGTGTAAATCTCTTCACCATCGGTGGCCTTAATACCCTTGATAGCGGTAACGTCGTCAAACGTGATATTGATACGAGAACCTGCCTCCTCGAAAGCAGCCAGAACATCTCTAAATTCGAAGTAACCACGGAAAGCCTTCATGGGCTGGCTGCTTCCCTTAGAATACCAGAACTTACCGCCATTAAGGAACAAATTCTCCTCGGGAACAGTTGTTCCTGCAACGTATGTTCCATACATCCAACCACGCTCAGCAGACTTTGCTCCGACCTGAAGTTCGGGCTCGCTTTCTGGATCAATGTCGACGCCCTCAACCGTAAACTCGGTCACAGCGTCAGCTACCTTGATGATGAAGGGACGATTAGGCTTGATTTCAGAAATACTCTTGAAAGAAACGGTAATAGCAACGATGTCACCGTCGTTTTTCTCTGAAGCCCAGCCAGACAGTTCGCCCAATTGCACTCCGTCGCCAAAGGCCTGCTTCACCTGATCGGCAGACATTGCAAACGGGAAGCAACCAGTGCTCCAAGTAGTGCGCTCAACTTTAACGTTCACGCCTGTTGCAGCCTTAGGAGCCTCAGTAGCGTTCTCACTGAGTGTAACAAGATGAGCACTTACTACGTTTACTTTAAAGGACGAACTAATAGGTGCATTATCAACACCAGGGCCTTCCAACTGGCCGCTAATAGTGACATCATATTCGCCAACTGCAATATCTCCAATTGTAAATTCGACATCAATTGATGCAGAACTAAACTTTGAATCACCTGCTGCCGCAAACTTAACAGTAGCACCATTGGGCTGATATTTCAAAAGACCATTCCATCCAGATATAGCTCCCTCTGTAGCAATGGAAAAATCAGAAGAAGGAAACTGTAAAGTAATCTGCATTCCTGTGTAGGTATTTGCAGGGCATTCGAAATTTAACGTAGCTTTAATGGTTTCGTTTGGCAAAGCCTCAACAGCATCAACTTTTACTGTTTGAGCAGAGACAATCCCAGACATACCGATTAGGGCTAATAGGCTAATAATGAACTTTTTCATTTTTATCTTACTTATATTACAATATTATTATCTCAAAGTCTCTAAAAGAATTTCAGTAGCGTCAGCGGTATTTACCGTTCCATTACCATCAATATCACCAGCTTCACCGTCGTAGGCAACATCTATCTCATTACCAACTAATTTCATCAAAATAAGCGATGCATCGGTTGTGTCGAGTATGTTATTACCATCAACGTCTCCCAGCTTACCTTTTGCCGTTACCTTAAGATTATCGCCTGTGAGATCGTTTTTCTTAACGAACACGACGTCGTTCACCGCGATATCCTTGGCAACGTAGTCCGCATCATCAACGGTTACGTCAACCAGCAGAAGGTCAGTAATGTCATTCCCGAGAGCCTCGTTGCCCTTGTTCTGAGCTGCATCATACGAATAGACGGCAATAGCCATATTGCGATCATCTGTCTTGTTGAACTCAAGTTTGTGGGTGGCATCTTTACGGTCTGTCAGCTGAGGGTCGCTGGCAAATTTCAAGCCAGCGGGCAGGGCTATCTTCATCTGGAATGCCGTGTAGTCTGTAGCATTCTTCAGTTTGATAGCCAGCTGCTTTGTTTCACCCGGCTTTACGAAAGCCGTCAAATAATCGTCTGCCCAAGCACTTGATGTAGCCACCAAAGCGAGGCAGAGGGCTGAGAATTTACGCAGGCGCGCAGCCCACAAATTAAGTCTGTTTCTTTTCATATTAAATACATCTTAAGTTATCAGTTTATAAACTCCGCTGCAAATTTACGCATAATTTTTGGAACGTCCGTTTTTTTTCGGTTTTTTACATGGGTATGAAATGACGGGCTATTGTTCGCTGAACAGTACTTGGATGACGGTCTGGCCGACAGCCTTGAGAGTGTTGCTGTCGATGTGCTGCATGTCGTCGCTGACGGTGTGCCACGTCGGGCCGAATGAGCTGGCTTCGCAGTCGGGATAGTAGGGTATGATGTCGATGCAGGGGATGCCTGCCACGCGGTTCAGGGGCACGTGGTCGTCGGTGATGGCTCCGCCCTCTTCCTTGGGGAAGAGGCTTCCGTATCCTACCGTCTGCGCGGCACTCCACACACGGCGCACGACGTCAGGGGCGAAGTAGAGCGACACCTGCTCCTGATAGAAGCGGGCACCCTCGCCGCCCACCATGTCGAGCAGGATGCCGTAGCGGTAGCGTGGAGCTGAGGGTGTGGCGGCATACTGTGCAGCCCAGTACTGCGCCCCGAGTGCCCAGGTGGCGGCATCGCTCAACTCATCTTCCGTCCACTGCGGTGTGCCCCAGTCCTCGGCGTCGAAACAGATGAAGTCGATGCCCAGGGCGAGTGTGTCGGCGGCCAGCAAGCGTGCCACCTCCAGCATGACGGCCACGCCCGATGCGCCGTCGTTTGCAGCCATGACGGGTTTCCGCCGGTTGGCCTCGTCAGGGTCGTTATCGGCCCAGGGTCGGCTGTCCCAGTGTGCACAGAGCAGCAGTCGCGGTGTCAGTTCCGGTCGGTAAGCAGCAATGATGTTGGTGCTTTTCAGTTTTGTGCCGTCGTAGCCCGGCAGGTCGGCGCGCTGCAGCGTGACCTCCATGCCGTACTGTCGGAACTTTTCAGCAATCCACTCGCCGCAGCGGTCGTGTGCCTCGCTGTTCATCGTTCGCGGTCCGAAGTCGCACTGCTGCTGGCAGAACAGGTAGGCCGAGTCGGCCACGAATGCCGGGCCAACGGTTTTCTGTACCGTCTCCGTCTCGGCAGTACTCTTCTTGGTGTTGCCGCAGGATAAGAGCAAAAAGACAGAAAGGCAGAAAGGCAAATGCCTCCCGACCGTCCTCATGACTCTCCAGATATATACATTTCTCATTTCTTATTTACTTTTTCTGCACTTGTGTCATGACGCGGAGGAAGTTGCCTCCCCATATCTTCTGAATGTCGCGCTCGGAGTATCGCCGGCTGAGCAGCTGTCGCGTGAAGTTAATCAGCTCCGACGAGTCGCGCAGGCCGCGGATGCCGCCGTCGCCGTCGAAGTCGGTGCCCAGTCCGACGTGGTCGATGCCCATGACGCCGATAGCATGTTCCAGATGAGCTATGGCGTCGAGGATGGTGGCTTCGCCGTCTTTGACGAGGAAGCCGTTGTAGAGCGTCACCTGCATCACGCCGCCCGCTGCTGCCAGCCGCCGCATCTGGTCGTCGGTAAGGTTGCGTGGGTGGTCGCAGAGTGCGCGGCACGACGAGTGTGTGCAGACGATGGGTGTCTGGCTGATGTCGAGGGCGTCGTAGAATGACTTGTCGCCGGCGTGGCTCAGGTCGACCATCACGCCGAGTCGGTTCATCTCGCGGATGACCTGTTCGCCGAATCGGCTGATGCCTTCGTGGGTGTTGCAGCCCCGGCAGGAGTCGCAGAGGTCGTTGTCGCCGTTGTGGCAGAGCGTGATGTAGACGACGCCGCGGTCGGCAAAGTGCTGAACGTTCTTCAGCTCACCCCCGAGGGCCAGCCCGTTCTCAATGCCGAGCATGACCGACTTGCGTCCGTGGCGCTTGTTCTCGTAGAGGTCGCCGGGTGTGCGGGCGAGGGCGATGTAGTCGGCGTTCTCGCTGACAATCTTCTCAATCTTGTCGAAGATGAGGTCGGCATAAGCCGTTGGTCCCTGCACGTCGAAGTCGACTTTCGACGAGAAGGTCTCGCCCATCTTCGGCTGCGGCAGGTAGGCCGCCATAATGGTGGCATCCTGTCGTCCTTCGGTCATCTTGTGCAGGTCGACGAGTATGCGGTGGTCGCGCTGCTCAAAGTGTATGCCCTGGGGGAAGAACATCGGCGTGTCGCAGTGGGTGTCGAGCGTCAGCACGCGGTTGTGTACCTCGTGGGCGTGCCGGTAGTCGTTGGCCTCGTCGACGAGCCATCGGAAGAGGGGCAGTCCGTCGTCGCCCATGCACTCCGGGTGCCACTGCACGCCGAGGATGCTCTTGTACTCCGAGCTTTCGATGGCCTCGACGGTGCCGTCGGGAGCCGTAGCCACGACACGGAACCGCCCGCCCGGCTCGCTGACGGCCTGGTGGTGGAAGGAGTTGACGAGGAGTCTCGCCCCGCCCCCCTCCCGCAGAGGTGGCGTATTCGCTGCGTTGCTATATATATTAAATAAGGTGGAACCTTCGCTGACGGTGACGGAGTGGGTAGGCTCCGAGCGGTCGGCATCCTGCGAATGCTTCACCATGTCAGTCTTCCCTATATGGGCGGAACATATATCCTGACACACCTTTCCCCCGAGGGCAACGGCCAGCGTCTGTATGCCGCGGCAGATGCCGAGCATGGGCATCTGTCGGTTGTAGGCCAGACGGGTGATGAGCAGCTCGGGCAGGTCGCGCTCGCTGTTGATGCCGTGTAGTCCGGGCTGCGGTTCCTCGCCGCACCAGAGGGGGTTGATGTCGGCACCGCCGCTTAGTATGAGCGCGTCGATGTGGTCGAGCGTGTTCATGAGCACGGCCTTGTCGGCCGACGGCGGAATGACGACAGGTGTGCCCCCGGCCTGTATGACCGACTGGTAATAGCCCTTGCCCAGCTTGCAGGCCAGGTCCTCGTAGTTGCCCGTAATGCCGATGACGGGCTGACGGCGGGCAGCGGGATAGCCGCTGTACACCGCGTCGATATGGTTCTGTAGGTTAAAACTTCTCACTTCTCAACCTCCTCAAAGCGAACAGGAATCTCGCGCTTGATGCTCTGTTCGAGCGATATGAGCGTCTCGGTGGACATGACGCCGTGGATGCCCTGCAGGCAGCCGTTGAGCAGCTCCATCAGCTGCTCGTTGTCGCGTGCGTACAGCTTAACGAGCATGGTGTATGGCCCCGTGGTGAAGTGGCACTCCACCACCTCGGGAATGTGCTGCAACGCCTCGACCACATCCTTGTACATAGAGCCTTTCTCGAGGGTGATGCCCACGTAGGTACAGGTGCTGTAGCCAAGGCTCTTGGGGTTCACGTCGAAGCCGCTGCCCGTGATGACGCCGGCCTCTATCAGGTGCTGCACGCGCTGATGGATGGCCGCGCGCGACACATTACACTCTGCGGCGACATCCTTGAACGGGATACGCGCATTCTTTGACAAGATGCTCAGGATTTTCTTGTCGAGATTGTCGATTTTCTCCATAATTTGATGCTTTCGTTACATTCTGTCAGCAAAATTAACTATTTTTGCTGAATTGAGCAACAAAAAAGCGAAAAAAAACAAAATAATGTGCCACTTTCGTGGCACATTATAAAGAAACTACTTCTTCCGGGCAGTCTTTTTAGTTGTTTTCGCCGCCGTCTTGGCTGTTTCGGCCTTGGCGGGCTCCGCAGGCTTGTCGCCGGCGATGCCTACCAGCTCAACGTCGAAGATGAGTGCCGAGTAGGGCTTGATATTGCCGGTGTTGCGCTCGCCGTAGGCCAGCTCCTGGGGGATGAAGAGCTGCCACTTCGAGCCGACGGGCATCATCGTCAGTGCCTCTGTCCATCCGGGGATCACCTGGTCGGCGCGGAACTCCAGGGGCTCGCTGCCATGCTTCTTCGAGGCATCGAAGACGGTGCCGTCGATGAGCCGGCCCTCATAGTGTACCTGCACCTTGTCGGTCTTCTGGGGCACCTGTCCGTCGCCCTGCACCAGCACCTTGTACTGCAGGCCGGAGGCGGTGGTGATGACGCCCTCCTTCTGGGCATTCTCCTTCAGGAACTGAATGCCGGCCTCGCGGTTGGCTCCGTAGAGCTTCTCGTCCTTGGCCTTCTTGTCGACGTCCTGCTTCATCCGGAAGAACTCCTCGGCAGCGCCCTGGCTGAAGTGGGTGCTGTCCTGCTTCATGGCGTCGATGAATCCACGGTAGAAGAGGTCGGCAACGATGGTGTCGGGCGAGTCCTTGAAGTCGCCGCTGATGCCGGGCAGCATACGGTTGCTCACCTGGTTGGCGATATCAGCCCCGGCAATGCGGGCCTTGGCCTCGGGCGAGTCGCCGGCGTTGACGGTCTCCTCGAAAGCCTTGATGAACGTGCCTATGCTGGTGGAGTCGATTCCGTGCTGCTGTTTCAGGAATGTCATCAGCCCGTTGGTGACGGCCATGCCGGCGGCATAGCTGACGGAGTCGGAGCCGTTCTTCAGCTCGACGGGAACGACGGCGGGCTGCTCCTCCTTTACCTCTTTTTTCTTCTTCTTTGCATCTACTGTGCAAAAAGAAGCACTCGCCACGACAGCGAGTGCTAACAGTACTACCTTCTTCATGGTTTACTTCTTAGGATTTACCTCCAAAAGCTCAATCTTGAACACCAGCACTGAGAAGGGCTTGATGATGCCCTGCTCACGCTCGCCGTAAGCCTGGTCCTGGGGGATGTAGACTTCCCAGATGGAGCCGGCAGGCATGTGGATCATGGCTTCGGTCCAACCCTTGATGGTCTGGTTGCAGCGCAGGGTGATAGGCTCGCCGCGCTTGTAGGAGCTGTCGAAGACAGAGTCGTTGAGCAGACGGCCCTCGTAGTGGCACTTCACGAGCGAGGTGTCGGCGGGAATGGCACCGGTGCCCTCCTTGATGACCCTGTACTGCACGCCGTTAGCCAGCGTCTTCACGCCCTCTTTCTTGGCGTTCTCAGCGAGGAACTTCTCGCCTTCCGCCTTGTTGGAGCCGTAGGTCTCCTCCATCACGCGGGCCTTGATTTCCTGCATCTTGGTCTGGGCTACGTTTGAAGCCTCCTCAATGGTCATCAGGCCCTGCTTGCCGGTGGTTCCGCTGACGAAGCCGGCCATGAAGTTCTTCATTGAGATGGTCTTCGTAGAGTCGTCGCCGAACACCTCATGGTTGATGCCCTTGACCATCTGGTTGGCAATCTGCTGACCGATCTGGATACCGGCATAGTAGGCGGTCTTCTTCTTGTTGTCGCCAGCGTTGGCGCCCTCGTTCAGACCCTTGATAAACTCGCCCAGGTAAGCGGTGTCGACGCCGACGCGCTCAACGAGATAGTCTTTCAGTCCCTGAGTCTGGGCCATACCGATGGCATAGCTCATGGAGTCGACATCACTCTTCAGGTTTGCCTTCGGAGTGCCATTGCCGCAAGCGTTGAAACCGGCGGCCACAATAGCCATAGCGGCTACGATCAATAGTTTTTTCATTGCTTTTGTTGTTTTGTTGTTGTTGTTTTCGATATTTCTTTGTTGTTTTTGTTTCGAGATTTCGAGGTTTCGAAGTTTCGAGGTTTCGATGTTCTGAGATTTCGGGGCAACGATGCCACAAAGCCCCGAGGCTACAGCACCTTGATCAGCTCGACGTCGAAAATCAGGGCTGCATACGGGGGTATGGACGCGCCGGCTCCGCCCTCGCCGTAGGCCAGGCGGTAAGGGATGAAGAAGCGATACTTGGCTCCCTCCTGCATCAGCTGCAGGCCCTCTGTCCAGCCGGCAATGACCTGCTGCAGGGGGAACGTGGCGGGCTCGCCGCGCTCGACGCTGCTGTCGAACACCGTGCCGTCGATGAGGAATCCCTCGTAGTGGCACTTCACGGTGTCCTTGGCGCTGGGCTTGCGGCCGCTGCCCTCCTTCAGCACCTGATACTGCAGGCCGCTGGGCAGCGTGACGACGCCGGCCTTCCTGGCATTCTCGGCCAGATATTTCTCGCCGGCCTCCTTCTGGGCCTTGCCCTGGACGGCACGCTCGGCGTTGAGCTTCTCTTCTTTCTTTGCAAAGTATTCCTGTACAATCTGCTGCGCGTCACGGTGCTGAACCTTGAGCTCGCTGCCGCTGACGACGTCCTTGATGGCCTGCGCGAAGTCGTCGATGTTCAGGTCAGAGGCACCCATCTGTGCCAACTGCTGACCGATGCCCAGACCGAGGGCATAACTCACTTTATCCATTGCTTTCTCTCTATAATAAGGTGTAAATTTTCAAAAATCGGCGCAAAGTTAATACTTTTTAGGGAGTTAAAGGAGTTAAAGGAGTTAAAAGGAGTTAAAGGCCACCTCCTTTTGACCTAAAATGCGTATATTTGCACAACTTAATCGTTTAAAGTATGAAAAAGATTGTTGTTTTGACCGGTGCCGGCATGTCGGTAGAGAGTGGCTTGAAGACTTTCCGCGATGCCGACGGACTGTGGGAGGAATATCCCGTGGCAAAGGTGGCCACCCACGAGGGATGGCTCGCCGACCCCACGCTGGTGACGAACTTCTATAACATGCTGCGCAAGAAGTGCTGGAACGTGAAGCCCAACGAGGGGCACCGACTGGTGGCCGCGCTTGAGCAGAAGTACCAGGTGACGGTGGTGACGCAGAACGTCGACAACCTGCACGAGCAGGCCGGCTCGACGAAGGTCATCCACCTGCACGGCGAGCTGATGAAGGTGTGCTCGAGCTACGACGTCGACGACCCGCGCTACATACGGCAGCTGACGCCCGACGACTGCGAGATTGCGCCCGGCACGAAGGCCGGCGACGGCTCGCTGCTGCGCCCCTACATCGTCTTCTTCGGCGAGGCCGTGCCAAACATCGGCGTTGCGGCCGACGAGGTGCAGGAAGCCGACATACTGATCATCATCGGCACGTCGTTAGTGGTCTATCCCGCCGCCGGACTGCTGCACTACGCGCGGCCCTCGACGCCCGTCTACCTGATCGACCCGAACCCCATCTCGGCGGGCGACCGCGTGAAGCAGATTCAGAAAGGAGCCTCCGAGGGCATGAAGGAACTCTACGAGACGCTCATGGGCTGACGTAGGCTGCCGCCTACGCCCCGGCGACGGTTCGCGCATATAATTGTGAATAACAGGAGTTATCCTACACTTCCGACACTTCCTACACCTACCCGACTTTTTTAGGTGTAGGAAGTGTCGGAAGTGTAGGATAAAAAGTACATATTACAACTATATATAGCGACAGGACGTAAGGACGGAGGGCAATAAGGAGGCTTCCAGGCTGGCTGCGGAGTTGG
>CAJOLE010000104.1 GCA_905235325.1 uncultured Prevotella sp.
CGTAGCTTGTTGGCTGATTCCCATAACGCTTCCTCTATTGCCTTTTCTTTTATTATCTTCTTGGCCATATTCAGTTTATTTATCTTGTTTTCGCCTGCAAAAGTAATATCTTAGACAGTAGGAACTGCTCTAATACGACTTTCAATCGGTTTACATCTTTCATACTTATAGTTTTATTTCACAAAGGTAGTGATTTGTTTTCAATTGCGTACCGTTTTATCCTGACAATCTGCCATTTCTTGTCGTATTTTGTTATTTTTAACAAATTGACCGAAGAAGCAACTATTAGTAAAATTCGAATAGTTCAACAAGAGGAAAAAAGAAGTGTAGACCGTCTGTCGTGGCGGTCTTTTTTATGACCATTCAAAGAAATCACCGCAAAAGTGGTGCTATTTGGAAAATGTTTTGTAAATTTGCAGCCGGTAAGAGCTGTTGAAGTATGAGAACGGAGCATTTGGGTTTCATCACCTTCTGCGTGGGCAGTCAGTCGGACGCGCTTCACAAGAGTGCGTCGCAGGTATATGGTGCCCTACGTTCATCGGGAGTGCTGGAAAAGCCTGACGTGCTACATTCGCGCGACAAACTTGACTTTGGGAAGGGATTCTATCTGACATTCTAATTGAATATGAGGAGTTTGTGAAAAACTTGGAGTGATAAAATATCACTCCTGTTTGTCTTTTTGCATTATTGCAGTAATATGATTGAGGAAAGGAATGTATTTATAGAGGAGCGTGTGCTCCATTTCAAACAGCCGGCGGGAACGTCGCGCGGAGTCTATACAGAGCGCCGTAGCTGGTTAGTGACCGTCAGCGACGGGAACCGTTGCGGAGTGGGGGAGTGTGCCCCGCTGCCCGACCTCAGCTGCGATGCCCGGCCCGACTACGCAGAGGTGCTGCGACGGTTCTGTGACGAGTTAGAAACGACGGGCGAGATACCCTACGAGGCGATGCGTGACTATCCCTCGATGCTCTTCGGCTTAGAGACGGCGGTGCTTGAGCTCCGCCGTGGCGCCTGCCTTTTCGATACGCCGTTCAGCCGCGGCGAGGCGGGCATTCCCATTAACGGTCTGGTGTGGATGGGCAGCTACGACGAGATGCTGCAGCGAATGGAGCAGAAGCTGGAGCAGGGCTTCCGCTGCGTGAAGCTGAAGATCGGAGCCATCGACTTCGAGCAGGAGCTGGCCCTGGTGCGCCGCATCCGCGACCGCTTCAGCTTCCACGAAGTAGAGCTTCGGCTCGATGCCAACGGCGCCTTCCCCTACAACGAGGCCCTCTACAAGTTAGAGCTGCTGTCGCAGTACAACATCCACTCCATCGAGCAGCCCATCCGCCAGGGGCAGTGGGCCTTCATGGCCAATCTGTGCCGTGAGTCGCCGCTGCCTATCGCCCTCGACGAGGAACTGATAGGCGTTAACGACCGTGAACTGAAAGGACGGCTGCTGAACATCATCAAGCCCGCCTACATCGTGCTCAAGCCGTCGCTTCACGGCGGCATGGCGGGCTGTCGAGAGTGGATTGAGGCTGCCCGTGAGCACGAAGTGGGCTCGTGGATAACATCGGCGCTGGAGAGCAACGTCGGGCTGAACGCTATTGCGCAGTTCTGCAGCAGCGTCTATGGCGACGACATCGCGATGGCGCAGGGACTGGGTACGGGGCAGCTGTTTACTGATAACATTCCGATGCCGCTGGAGATACGCGGCGACCAGCTGTGGATCTCGGGGCGTTCTTAGCCGAATGGCACAACGACAGCCCGACGGTGCTGGTGCATACCAGCGGCTCGACGGGCCAGCCAAAGCCGATGTGGGTCGAGAAGCGGCGCATGGAGGCTTCGGCACGGATGACGTGCGACTTCCTCGGACTGCATGAGGGCGACACGGCGCTGCTGTGTCTGCCGCTTGACTATATTGCGGGGAAGATGATGGTGGTGAGGTCGCTGGTCAGGGGACTGCGGCTGGTCTGCGTGGAACCCAGCGGGGAGCCGTTGGGGACGGGAACGAAAATGGGGCGGATTGACTTTGCGGCGATGGTGCCGATGCAGGTGTGGAACACGCTGCGGGTGCCTGAACAGCGGGAACGGCTGATGCAGATCCGGCACCTGATTATCGGCGGCGGAGCCATCGACGACGGCATGGCTGCCGAGCTGCGCACCTTTCCCGGAGCCGTCTGGAGCACCTACGGCATGACAGAGACACTCTCGCACATCGCCCTGCGGCGGCTCAGCGGCCCGGAGGCCGACGACTGGTACACGCCGTTCGACGGTGTCAGACTGTCGCTCACCGAGGAACACTGCCTGACGGTCGATGCACCCGTCGTCCACGATGGCCTGCTGGTGACCAACGACATTGCCGAGATAGCCCCCGACGGACGCTTCCGCATCCTGGGCCGCAAGGACAACGTCATCTGCTCGGGTGGCATGAAGATTCAGGCTGAGGAGGTTGAACGTCGGCTCCGTCCGTTCCTACACGTACCTTATATTATAACGTGGCGACGTGACGAGAAGTTCGGCCAGGCCGTCGTGCTGCTGACCGAGGGCGACACAGCCGAGGCCGAGCAGGTGTGCCGCCGCGTGCTGCCCCGCTACTGGCAACCCCGCGCCTTCGTCCACGTCGGCCGGATTCCCCTGACGGCTACCGGCAAGCCGGCGCGCAGTCAGGCACAAGCACTTGCCGACTCTTGATCAGGCTCCCTCGCGGTAGAAGTCGAGAGCCTCTTCTATCTCCTGCTTCGTGGCCGTCTGGTTGATGCGTATGTCGCCGACGTCGCCTAATAGGGTGAAGTTGATGTCGGCTCCCGTGTTCTTCTTGTCGTGGGTCATCAGCTCGAGCAGGGCGGGGTAGTCGTCGCACGTGATGGGCAGGCGGCCGTAGTGCTCGTTGACGAACGAAACCGTCTGGCGCATCTTGTCTGTGGGGAAGCCCGTCTTGATGCAGCTCAGGTAGAGCTCGCACACCAGACCGTAGGCCACGGCATAGCCGTGGAGCACCGGCTTGCGCCGGAGGGTCAGCGACTCAAAGGCGTGGCCTACGGTGTGGCCGAGGTTCAGCGCCTTGCGCAGTCCGTGCTCCGTGGGGTCTTCCTCGACGATGCGCTCCTTCACCTTGACCGACTCCTCGAGCATACGGCTCAACCGTTGGTAGTCCGGGGCGTCGATGTCGAAGTTCATCAGTCCGGCCCACGTCTCGTCGTCGGCTATCAGCCCGTGCTTCAGCATCTCGGCATAGCCCGACAGAATATTCTCGTGGTCGAGAGTGCGGAGGAAAATCGTGTCGAGGATGACGCTCCTGGCCGTCGAGAATACCCCGATCTCGTTCTTCAGCCCGCCGAAGTTGACGCCCGTCTTGCCGCCTACCGAGGCATCGACCATTGCCAGCAGCGTCGTGGGGATGTTGATGTAGTTCAGTCCGCGCTTGAACGTCGAGGCTGCAAATCCGCCGAGGTCGGTCACCATGCCGCCGCCGAGGTTCACCATCAGCGAGTGGCGGGTGGCGCCGCCCTGCTGCAGGCAGGTCCACACGTGGCTCAGCGAGTCGAGCGTCTTGTTCTGGTCGGTGGCTCCGATGGTGATGACTTGCGCCCCGCGCAGACAGTCGAAGCCCGCCACGATGGGCAGGCACAGCTGCTCCGTCGTTTCGTCTACTAATATAAAGGTACGGTCGCGCTCACATTCCCCGACCGCTGTTGTCACTGACGTTTCCAGTTCAGTTGAGTGTATTACTTTCTGCTTTTCCATAACGGCGGCAAAATTAAGAAAAATAATTGAAAAACGCTCCACTTCATTAAACTTTTCTCGCACGGTAACGTCAGAAAGGAGTAAATGTAAATTTTTTATGAAGAAAATTCTATTATTCATGCTTGTCGCATTGACAGCATCTTCAACCGCCTTAGCTCAACGTACCGTCAGCGGAAAAGTTATTGAAGAGGATTCCAGAGAGGCCGTCATCCAGGCCACAGTTGCTCTGCTGAAGAGCGACTCGTCGTTAGTGGCCAATGCCGTCACCAATACGGACGGCCAGTTCAAGATGACTGCCCCGCGTGACGGCAGCTACATCGTCCGCATCACTTACGTCGGCTTCAAGACCTACACCAAGCCCATCACCGTCGGCGGCGGCAAGCCCGTAGCCCTGGGCACCATCACGCTGGCTCCCGATGCCGTCATGCTGAAGGGCGTCACGGCAACGGCTCATGTGGCCAAGGTGCAGTCGAAGGGCGACACCCTGATATATAACGCCGATGCCTACCGCACGCCGGAGGGCTCCGTCGTCGAGGAGCTGGTGAAGCGCCTGCCGGGCGCCGAGGTCGACGAAAGCGGCAACATCAAGATTAACGGCAAGCAGGTGACGAAGATCAAGGTCGACAACAAGGAGTTTGGCGATGCCCAGACAGCCCTGAAGAACCTGCCTACGAACATCATCGAGCGTATTCGCGCCTACGACGAGAAGAGCGACCTGTCGCGCATCACGGGTGTCGACGACGGCAACGAGCAGACCGTGCTCGACTTCGGCCTGCGTCCCGGCATGAACCGTGGTGCGATGGCCAATGCCGACGTGGCAGCAGGAACCAAGGACCGCTATGCCGCCCGACTGTTTGGCATGATGATGCGCGGCGACCACCGGCTGATGGGTATGGTCAACGCCAACAACACCAACAACATGGGCTTCGGCGGCGGTGGCGGCCGTGGCTTCGGTGGTGGCCGTGGCATGGGCGGCAACGGGCTGAACGCTACCAAGTCGGGTATGCTGAACTACAACTACGAGAAGACCAAACTGCTCATTGCCCAGGCCAGCGTCAGATGGGACCACCGCGACGGCGACGTCTGGTCGCGCCGTTCCGTCGAGAACTTCTACGGCGGCCAGAGCAGCTCGTTCCAGAACTCCGTCAACCAGAACTACACGCGCTCCAACAACTGGAGTGCCAACGGGCGCATCGAGTGGACGCCCGACACGCTGTGGAACATCAGCTTCCGGCCCAACCTGAGCTACTCTACCAACGACGGCAAGAGCAACAACATCTCGGCCTCGTTCAACGACGACCCGTATAACTTCTTAGACACGCAGATAGGAACAGCCGTGCTCCAGGAAATCATCAGCAACGGCGGCAACCTCGACTCCATCCTCGTCAACGCCAGCAGCAACCGCTCGCTGACATACGGCGAGAACAAGACGCTGGGCGGTACGCTGATGGTGAACCGCCTGCTCAACGGTCGCGGACGCAACATCACCATACAGCTGCAGGGCAGCTACAATGACTCTGAGAACAAGCAGCTGTCGAATAACTATACGAGGCTCTTCAAGTCGACTACAACCTTCAACGGCGTCAGCGGCCTCTCCGACTATCAGACCAACCGCTACAACCTCACACCGACCACGACGTGGGACTACAGCGCAAGGGTCACCTACAGCGAACCTATTGCCTACGCCACGTTCCTGCAGTTCAGCTATACATTCCAGTATCGCAACAACGAGAGCGACCGTTCTACCTACGACTACTCCGACCCCCTCCTGTCGACACACGGGAAGGGCTACGACTTCAGCGGCGTCAGCCCCAGGTATCGCAAGTGGAACGACTACTTCGACCTGCTTGACAGAGACTATGACGACCAGGAAATGTACTACACCAGGGACCAGAGCCGCTATTCAGCCTACAAGAACTACATCCACACCGGCGAGGTCATGCTGAGATTCATACGCAACACCTACGACTTCAACGTCGGCGTGCAGGTGCTGCCGCAGACGTCGGAGTACACCCAGCGCTACCTGAACGTCGACACCGTCGTCAACCGCTCGGTCACCAACTGGAGCCCGACGGCCAACTTCCGCTGGCGCTTCAACCAGCAGGGGCAGCTGCGATTCGAGTACCGGGGCAACACCAGCCAGCCCTCTATCGACCAGCTGCTCGTCATCGACGACGATACGAACCCCCTGAGCAAGACAACAGGTAACCCCGACCTGAAGCCGTCGTTCACCCAGCGGTTCAACCTGCGCTTCAACAACTACATCATGAACCACCAGCGGTTCATCAACGCCAACGCCAACTTCTCGACAACGGCCAACAGCATTTCCAACAAGGTGACCTACGACCCGACCACCGGTGCGCGCACCTCACGGCCCGAGAACATCAACGGCAACTGGAACGCAGGCGGTAACGTCATGTTCAGCTCGGCCATCGACTCGTTAGGCTACTTTAACTACAACATCTCGGTGAACGACAACTACAGCCACCACGTGAGCTATCTCGACCAGGACCGCGTGGCCGTGAAGAACGTCACCAATACCAACACCGTCGGCGGACGACTCGGCACCAGCTACCGCAACAGCTGGCTCGAAGTAGAGCTCAACGGCTCGATGAACTATACGCATACACGCAACGAGCTGCAGCCACAGTCTGACCTCGACACCTGGAGCTTCGCCTACGGATTCAACTCGACGCTCACCATGCCCTGGGGCACTCAGATTGCCACCGACATGGGCATGAACAGCCGCCGTGGCTACAACGACGCCTCGATGAACACCAACGAGCTGATCTGGAACGCGCAGATTGCCCACAGCTTCCTCAAGGGGCGCCCGCTCACGGTCTCGCTGCAGTTCTACGACATACTCGGACAGCAGTCGAACTTCTCGCGCCAGATCTCGGCCATGGCCCGTACCGATAATGAGTACAACGCCATCACCAGCTACGCCATGCTGCACGTCATCTACCGTATCAACCTCTTCGGCACCAGCGAAGCCCGCCGTGGTATGCGTGGCGGTATGCCGATGGGCGGCTTCGGCGGTGGCATGGGCGGCAACCGTGGCGGCATGGGCGGCAACCGAGGTGGCATGGGCGGCAACCGTGGCGGCTTTGGCGGCGGCGGCGGTTTCGGCGGCGGCGGCGGCGGCGGCGGTCGCATGATGTAAGCTGTACGGCCCCTCCTGCTGCAAATCACAGGGAATGGGGCTATCCCCCCTATCATTTCGGATAACCATTTGGACAACAACGGATTAAGGGTAGTGCGATCAGCGAGGATGGCACTACCCTGACTCTATCATCCCCCTATCGTCAGCCGTAGCTCTTTGCGTACACTCCAGGCAAAAGCGCCGCCTTTTGCGCAAAAAGCGCCGCCTTTTGTGCAAAAAGCGCCGCCTTTCTATCAGAAATCAGCAGTCAGATAAAAAGAGGAGAAAAGCGGAAAAATCGTTGCAAATCAGGGGATTTGAGGAATTCATCTATTCATTAGCTGTTCGTTTTGCTATATACTCTATGTTGTATCACGAATCCGTATCTTCATCTGGTATCAGCACCCAATCGAATTTCTTTACCCATCGCCAGACAGTTACGCGAGAGAGGTTTGTCATATTCTTAATTTGTGGCTTGGACAGACCTATTCGCATAAGGTAACAAACTTGCATCTGTTGCTCTGTAAATGTCCCCAACTCCTTTAGTAGCCTGTCCTTGAATAACGGGTATAATTCATCTACTGCCTGGTATAGCTGTTTCCAGTCGGCTGATTTCATATTCTTCTTGCCAGTTGAAGATTGGCGGATGGCATAGATAACATCCTCGGCCTTTCCTTCCAACTCTGACTGATGTAGCAGTTTGATGAACGTCTTGTTTTGATCCATTCTCTCAGCCAATTGTTGTTCTTTGTCTTTTAGGGCTTCTCCATACTCTGACAATTCAACATTTACACGCAGAAGTTCCCGTTTGACATTTGCCAGTTCGTCCGTAGATTCCGCCAAGGACTTCTTTGACAGTTTCAGTTCTTGCTCCTTCTTTGCGATGTCTGCCCGAAGTTGTTTGTCATCATTGGAAACTCGCAGCAGTTCTGCAGAAAGTGTTACTACCTCCTTCAAATGTTTGTTACGCCTCCTCACATAAAGAATGTAAGCGATACTTGCTAAAAGTATTGTTGTTATGACGACAATGGTGAGTGTGTTCTTGTAGCGTTCTCTTTCGTCCTTTAGAGTTTGTTCTTTCTTTTGGTCCAGATGATATTGA
The DNA here is from genome assembly GCA_905235325.1 of uncultured Prevotella sp. Lineage (GTDB taxonomy): Bacteria > Bacteroidota > Bacteroidia > Bacteroidales > Bacteroidaceae > Prevotella. The sequence goes on from CAJOLE010000104.1 coordinate 7,974, forward strand.
TACTCATTGTTTACTGTCGCAGCAAGTTCCTGCCTCTTCCCGAAATCCAGGGAATCACTCAACTGCATATAAATATCCGCATATTGACCTGCATCTTCTCTATTCCCCGTCTTTTTGCAGATTCGATAAAGAAGTTTTGCTGCATCATACATATTATATATGTCTGTCCCATCTTCGAGAATGCGCTTGCAATATATAGTAGCAGAATCATTCTGGTTTGAAGATTCATAATATTGTGCGAAAGCCATACAGGCGAAAGCCGAATAATCTACCAAAGGATTAATTTCAATCAATGATAAACATTCCCTTGCTCTTTGTATTTCTCCTAATTCAGAGTAGTCGCACAATAAATAGACAAGGGAATTCTGATGTTTGGAAATGTCTTTAGATGTTTTTATCTGTTCATATGCCAAATTAAAAGCATTTCTTGCCTGTAAGGAGCTATCCAAAGCAAGGTAGGCAGTACCTAAATGAAGATATGGTAACACACAGTCAGTCTTTAACTGCTTACTTATGCCAAGTTCTTTCTCTGCCATGCTGACAGCATCGTCATAATTTTGGACTCTATATTGCAAATAGCAGAGGTTTGAATATGCATTTTGCAACATTGTAGAATCGCAATCTTTGTTGTTTAGTGCAAAATCTAATGATTTGAAGAAATACTCTAATGCCTGTGGGGTGTCTTGTAAGTCACGATACACACTACCTGCATAATAGTAAACCTCTTGTTTCTCTGATTGAGACCCTTCTCTTTCAAAATACCCAATAAGCCTTCTTATTAAAATGTCTGAGTTTGGACTATTGTCTGCTTTGTCATTCAAGCGTATGCGTAGCAAATCATATTTAGACCTGACATAATCATTGCTTTCTCGTATTTCAAATTCCAAAGAATCCAGCATGACAAGCGCTGTTCGTGGATCTTCATTTCCCACGTTTTTGATATGTTCCAGATCATCCAAGACAGTTTGTTTGGAACAGGCTGTAGTTAGTACAGCAAGGAGTAACCAGATGCAATGAACCAAAACCTTATTCATATTCTTCTATTGTTAATTCGGGTGCAAAGATACATAAAATAGATGAGTAAAAGAAGTTTTTTTTCATTCATTAGTGTTTCTTGGTGTTTCCCGTCTATCTTGCGTGAAACAAAAGAAATGATGTTTCTCGCAAAAGCATAAATATTTGATTTTCAATATGCTACTACTGTTAAACTGGGGGGGTAACATAATTTGACAGATAACAGAAACACTATGAAACACAAAATATTTCCATGCAACTCATTTAATGAGTAATTTTGCACCAGAATTAAAAAATCTAATCTTTCAAACAAGAGAGTATAGGCAACCATGCGACAGCGAATCAATGAACTGGATTTTTTGAAAGGTATCTTCATCATTCTAATGATTACCTTTCATTTGGTCTACATCAGCGATTCATACCCGTATGTTAAACAGGTTGTCTATACTTTCCACATGCCCGGCTTTCTGATG
>CAJOLE010000105.1 GCA_905235325.1 uncultured Prevotella sp.
AGAACAGGCGAGCAGGGTTTCTCTTATATATTTCTTGTTCATAGTCTTGAAGTTTAAATATTCTGTTCATGCTGCCCTCCCGGGGGAGGGTTTGTGTGATATTAGTCGTAGTACTGCCAGCCTGGGTTCTGCGTCAGCTTGTAGTTGCGCTTCAGCTCCTCGTGGCGTATGGGCCAGAAGTACATCTTCTCGGAGAAGGTGGTGGGCAGTGAGGTGACGGGCACGATCTTCTGGAAGTCGTCGCGCTGGGCGCGGGTCATCATGACGTTGCAGCCGTAGATGATTTTCGACTCCTCCACCTGGGCGTCCATCCAGCGGCGCAGGTCATAATAGCGCTTGCCTTCACCCATCAGCTCGATCATGCGCTCGCGCTTGATCTTGTCGCGCAGCACGTCGCGGCTGCCATACTCCTGTGCGGTATAGTCGGGCAGTCCGGCACGTATGCGCACGGGCTGAATGCCGCGCTGCATCTCCTGCGTAGTGCGCTCGATGGTGTACTGCTTCGAGCCGTCCCATGAGTCAAAGGTATAGCTGGTGGTGAGCTCGTTCAGACACTCGGCATACATCAGCAGGATGTCGGTGTGGTCGTAGTCGCCATTGGTGGAGCGATAGTCGCTGGGGTTCACCCATTTCTTCACGCCGATGCCGGTGCGCAGGTAGCGGGTAGAGTTGGTATAGCCGTCGCCTGTCTCGCTGTCACGATAGTAGTATATGGGCTGATAGGTGCCCGTTGTGGTGTGGCTGGGGTTGGTGTCCCACCACTTCGAGCCGTTGAACGCCACTGAGGCATAGAAGCGCGGCTCACGGTTGGCATACTGCAGGCTGACGTTGGCGGCCAGCGGTGGGTACTGACGGAAGTCGCGTGCCGATGTCCATCCCTTCACACGATCAGAGCCGTCGCCGCCGTTCATCTCGCTGTCCTTGCCCGGCACGTCGGCACCGTCGTTCATGTAGTAGGCGTCGACCATCTTCTGCGTCATGCCGTGGGAGTTCCATCCGTTGAGCGACGAGGGCAGCTGGTGTGCCACGAGTGCCGTGACCGAGTTGTTGATGTCGTCGCACATGTTGTAGCCACGTGTGAAGAGCAGTTCGGGGTTGTCGGCCATACCCACCTCGCCGTCGAAGATCTGGCGGTAGCTCAGGTAGGGGTCGATGTCCTGCCAGCCGTAGGGCCATGCCTTCTCTGAGAAGTTGCCGTCGGCGGGTGGCACGATGGTGGCGTCGCGGTCGAAGGTGGCCACGGCGTTGAAGGGTGCGTGGTAGAGCTCGTAGCCTCCCTCGCACTCGATGATGTCGCGGCAGGCGGCAGCGGCACGTGCCCACTTCGACTCGTCATAGTCGAGGCTGAGCAGGGGTGTGCCGTCGAAGTTGATGAGCATATGGGCCACGTCGTCCTTCACCGAAGGGTCGTGCTTGCCGTTCTTCAGCTGTCCGTTGGCCAGCGGCGAAGCAGCAAAGGTATATGCCAGTGCACGTGCAGCCAGACAAGAGCCCTTGGTGGGTCGTGTCATGTTCAGCGGGTCGCGCTTCCAGTACTGTATTTCCTTGGCGGCCTGTTCCATTTCCTTGCCAATGTACACGGCGCACTCCTCGTAAGTGCTGCGGGGGATGGAAATCTCCTCGTAGCTCTGCGTGTAGTCCACGCCCTCGTCAGGCATGATGGGAATAGGACCGTAGCGGCGCAGCAGCAGCCAGTAGTAGTAGGCGCGGGCGAAGCGGGCCTGCCCCTTGCGGTCGAGGCGCTCCTCGGGCGTCATCTGGATGTTCATGTCGATGTTGTGGATAAACACCGATGCCTGGAAAATGCCCTTGTAGGCTTTCTCCCACGCCCAGTAGCCAGTGTCCTCGTCGTATTCGCCCAGCTTGAAGGCGTTGTAGGTGTGGCGATATTCTCCGGCGTCGCCATACTGCGGGTCGCGGTCGCCATAGTACATATCGTCGGCGAAGCAGTGGTAGTGCCCGTTACCCTTCGAGATGACGTCGGCCAGCTCGTTGGTCATGAACGAGTAGGCGTATGCCAGCCACTCTTCCGACTGGGTGCGGCTTGTGAAGACAGTCTCCAAGGTCTTGCGGTCGTCGAAATACTTGTCGCTGTCCAGGCTGTCGGCACAGCCGGTGAAGGTGGTGAGGGCTGCTGTGATACAGCAGCATACAGAACCGGCGATCAGGACTTTATTCATATATTTCTTGTTCATATAGCTTTCCTTATTAAGATGGTATTATTACAGGTTGACTTGCACGCCCACGGTAACGGCTTTGGTGATGGGGTACGACTGTCCGTTGCTGCTTCCCATTTCGGGGTCCCAGGTGTCGAAGTCAGAGAAGGTGAGCAGGTTTGTGGCCTGCAGGAAGAAGCGCACGTCGTTGATGTGTGCCTTACCCGTCCACGTCTTCGGCAGGGTGTAGCCGATGTCGACGTTCTTCAGGCGCAGGTAGCGTCCGTCGCGTAGCCAGTAGCTCGAGGCTCGGTTGTTGTTGGTGTTGTTGCCATAGGTCAGTCGCGGGTATGCGGCGTTGGGGTCTTCGTTTGCCGGGATGTTCAGCTTGGCAGCCGTTTCGGCATCGACGTAACGCCCGTCGACCATGCCCTTGAAGATCTGTCCGTAGTTATTGTTGCTGAAGGCGTAGACACACATGCCGTTGACCAGGAAAGTCGACTTGCCTGCTCCCTGGAAGAGCAAGTTCACGTCGAAGTTCTTGTAGGCGACGGCCAAGCCTATTCCGTAGATGAGGTTAGGTGTCGAAGTAGCTCCGATGGCCACCACGTCGCCGTCGTTGACCACACCGTCACCGTTGACGTCCTTGTACTTGATGTCGCCGGGCTGCACGGGTCCGAACTGCTGCTGCGGCGAGTTGCGTATGTCGTCGTAGTCACGGAAGAGTCCCTCGGCAATAAGTCCGCGCACCTGGTTGACGCGGTAGCCGCGCTGGTACTGGTAGGGATAGACGCTGTTCTCCACGTCGTAGTCGAGGATGGTGTTCTTCGAGTAGGTGATGTTACCGCGTGCCGTGACGTGGAACTTCCCGAAGTTGTCCTCAAACTTGAAGTTGCCGTCGAAGCCTCTCGACTTCACTGAGCCCACGTTGGCCTTCGGCGTGCTTTCCAGACCGACGGTCCATGGCAGGAAGTTACGCGACATATAGATGCCGGTACGTTTCTCGTAGAAGTAGTCGACGGTGAGCGAGAAGCGGTTGTTCCATACCACGAGGTCCACGCCGACGTCGTCCTTTCGAGCCTCTTCCCATGTGACGTTCGGCGAAGCCACCTGCGTGTAGTGTACGCCCGAGACGTGTCCGTTACCCCAGTCCCATCCGGCATTGGTGTTGTCGAGTGTGTAGAGGTATGGGAATCGGTCGCCGGTGTTGTCGTTACCCACCTTACCGTGTGAGTAGCGGATCTTGAACATATTGAGCCATGAAAGCCTTTTCTGAATCCAGGGTTCCTCGCCGACGTTCCATGCGAAGGAGTAAGCGGGGAAGAATCCGAAGCGGTGGTTGTCGGCGAAGTTCTCCGAGCCGTTGTAGCCGAAGTTATAGTCGACGAAGTAGCGGTTGGCGTAGTTGTAGGTCACCTGTCCGGCCAGGCCCATGTTCTTGCGCGAGATACTGTTCTTGATGTCGTCGCCGATGTTCTGGGTCTGTATGTAGCTATCCTGCGTGTACTTCAGGTTGGCACCCACATTATGCACCTTGGCAAACTGCCGGTCCCAGTGCAGCAGCAGGTCGACGAACTCGCGGCGCGAGCCGTCGCTGCCCGACGACTGGTGCATGTCGCTCTGGTCGTAGACGCGGTCGTAGCTGATTTGTCCGGTGTTGACGTCGCGGGGGAAAGCGGAGTAGAGGGCCGGTGCCTGCTGGTGGCTGATCCAGTTGCTGTTATAGGTGTCGTAGCCGAAGCGTCCTGTGAACTTCAGACCCGGCGTTATGAACTTCAGGTCCTGCTCCAGCGTGACGTTGCTCTGCAGGTTGTTGGACCAGTTCTCGTTGTAGCCCGACTGCGTGGCCGACACCCAGGGGTTGATCATGGCCGAGTTGCCGCGTCCGATGTTAATCATGGGCATATAGCCGTTGCTGTACTGTATGGGCGAGAGCAGGGGGTTATAGCCGAAGAGCTGTCCCCAGATGTCGTCGTCGTTCACCCAGACGTCCATCTTGTTCTGGCTGTCGTCGATGTCCTCCTGCGAACGGTAGCGCAGTTGTCCCGGGCTGTTGCGCTTCGAGAGGTCTCCGCTGACGCCGAGTTTCAGCAGCGTCGTCGGCGTGATGTCGATGTCGACGTTCAGGCGGTAGTTCCAGCGCTTGTAGTTTGCGTTGGTGTCATACTTGTCCGTCAGCGTCTTGTCGGTCTTGTACATACCCTGGTCCTCGACGTACGACATTGAGGCGTAGTAGCGTGAGGTCTCGCCGCCGCCGCTGAGGTTGACGTTGGCGCGGTAGCTCCATGCGCCGTCTTTCAGGAGCAGGTCCATCCAGTCGACGTTGGGGTAGAGGTCAGGGTCGATGCCGGTGCGTATAATGTCTATTTCCTCAGGCTGGTAGTAGACGGGCTGGTTTCGCGTCACGCGGGCCTCGTTCACGAGGTTGGCGTATGTGATACCGTCGACGAACTCTGGCGTCTTCGTGCGGGTGTTATACGAGGTTTCCACCTTTCCGTTCACCTTGATTTTTCCGGAGTGTCCGTGCTTTGTCGTGATGAGGATGACGCCGTTGGCACCCTTCGAGCCGTAGATGGCCGTTGCCGATGCATCCTTCAGCACCGAGAACGACTCGATGTCCTCGATGTTCAGGTCGTTGATGTTGTCGCGCTCGAATCCGTCGACGAGGATGTAAGCCTTCGAGCCGGCTCCGAAAGTAGAGATGCCTCGGATCCAGAACTCTGAGGTGCTGCGTCCCGGCTGTCCGCTGCTCTGCATGGCGATGATGCCGGGCACGTTACCGGCGAGCGTGTTCGAGAGGCTCGACGAGCTGAAGTGCTTCAGTTCCTCGACGTTCACGTTGGTGACGGCACCCGTCACGGTGAGTTTCTTCTGCGTGCCCATACCGGTGACCACCACTTCGTCGATGACGTTCTTGGTATCTTCCTCGAGCACGATGTTGATGACTTTCTTGTCGCCCTTCACCAGCACCTCCTGGGACTGGTATCCGATGTATGAGAACACCAGCGACTGGTATTGCTTCACCTTAATCTTATAGTTTCCGTCGAAGTCGGTGATGACACCCAGGCCCTTCACGTCCTTCACGACGACGCTCACGCCGATGAGGCTTTCGCCGGTATTGTCGGTCACCTGTCCGGTGATTTCCATTTCGCCCTGTGCCAGCGCGCTCATGCTGATGGCCAACAGGGAGAGAAGTAATAGGATCTGTCTTTTCATAACTTTTACGTTCTGTCTTCGGTTATTATTCTTCGGTTTCCTCTTCGCCCTCCATCGAAATCATGCGCACGCGGTGTCCCACGGTGTCGAGGATGTAGAACGTGTTGGTCTTTTCATCGTAGGCAATGCCGGTGGGGTCGCGGAAGCGAGCCACCTCGCGCAGGTCGCCGTCCTCGGTTCCCCACATATTATTGTCGGTAATCGACGAGGTGCCTCGTCCGGCGTAGGTGCGCACCAGTCCGTCGGGAGTGAGGTAGCGCACGCAGTGGTTCTGGTTGTCGCAGAAGTAGAAGTCGTAGACGTCTTCTCGTCCGGCAGCCACGTATTCAGGATTCTTCACGAAGCATCCCTGGTATGGGCGGTTCAGTCGGGCGCTGGTGCCCACGCCCTCTACCCATCCTGCGCTTCCCATCTCGCCGCAGAAGACGTAGGGAGCCGAGAACCGCTTCTCAGCCTCGTTGTAGTCGGTGCGGAGGATGTAGTGCTGGTTGATAACCACGATGTAGGCATACTTGCCCGATGGGTGGATGTCAATCTGGAACTCCCATCCGTTGTCCTGAATACGGAAGATGTTCTGATAGGCTCCTGCTGCCAATGTGGGGCTCCAGGGGTCGCCCTCATAGTCGGGCTGCTGCGTCGCGAAGTATTTATTCATGTCGAGGCGGAACACCTGTCCGCTCTCGTAGCTGTTGAAGTAGAGTTCGCCGTTGACGGGGTGAATCGACGCGCCGTTGCACTGCTTGTAGGCGGCCAGCACCTGTCGCGGCGAGTTGTTGCTGAACGAGCCGTCGCTGTTGCGTGTGACGATCCAGACGCTGGTAGACTGCTGCCCGGCGTCGTCACGGTCGGTCGACACAATCATGTACTTGGCCTTCTCGCCCGTGTAGGGGTCGTCGGCGAAGTCGATGGTGCGCAGTCGGCGGTCGTCGAAGCAGGTGGCCTTCGACATGACGAGCTGCACGGTGCGCTTGTTCATGTCGAGCATCTGTATGCCGGGGCCGCCGTTGTCATAGATGATGTAGAGGCGCTCGGGGTAGAGTGGATCCCACTTCATGAAGGCATCGTCGCGGAAGCCGCTGGCCTGGCTGAAGGGCACCACCAGTCCCACAGAGCCGGGGTTCCAGGGGTCGTCGCCGCTCTCGTTGCGCAGTCCGCAGAGCGTGCTGAGCACCATCTTGCGCTCATACTTGAAGAGTTCTGCAGCCTGTGCGCTCTTGCGCCCGGTGCTGTCGTTGCCGATGGTCACCTGGATGTCACCCCGGAAGGCGCCTGAGGGGACGAAGCAGTAGATGACCGTAGGCTTCACGTTGACCACCACGGCGCGCTTGCCGCCGATGGTGACTCGCACGAGGGCCGTGTCCACGCCGAAATTCTTGCCGAAGATGACGAGCTTCTGGTTCACGCCGCCATCCTTGGGGCTGAAGTCGCTGACGGCGACCTCTGCCGATGGATTGAAGGGCGTGCTGTCTGCGTCGTCGTCATCGGAGCCGCACGACGTGACAGCCAGCAGGAGAAAAGCCAGCAGGACCCCGACGAGGCGTCCTTGCTGGAGTAAGAATTGTTGTTTGCTCATACCGTTTTTCGTTTTAGGTTCTTATTGTTGTTCACCATTGTTTTTACTTTTTCCGGGCTTTCGGCTCCGGCGTGGGTGCCAGCTTGTCGGCCAGCACGCGCATCCAGTGTCCGCCGATGACCGATCGAGCCTTGAAGCCCACCATGAAGCCGGTCTTCGTGTCGTACCAGTCGCTCGTGGGCACGCGGCTCCCCGTCTCGTTCATGTAGTCGTAGAGCGGTGCGACGAACTTCAGGAACGTCGTCTTATCCTTGCTCATGGCAGCCGTCCACATAATCCAGTCGCTCTTGGTGTAGTCGCGGCGGATGTCGAGGGGCAGGCCGTACTTGTTCTGCTTCTTCAGGTAGTAGCTGATTTCGCGCTCCATGGCGCCGTTGGGGAAGATGTTGATGTTCCACAGCTTGTCCCACACCATGTTGTACTTCTGGCTCCAGGTGTCCTGGCGGTCGAAGGCCAGGCGGTAGTGGTCGCCCTCGCGGGCATCCTGCTCCCACTTGACGGCCATCTCGCGCGCGCGGTTCATATATTTATTATAAGTGTCGGTCAGTCCTTTCTGCTGGGCCATCAGTGCATAGACGCCCATGATGGCCTTGATGCTCAGGTTGGCGTTGTGGGCCCAGTGGCCGGCGAAGTCGTCGGTGCAGAGCTGGTTCGAGGGGTCCTGTCCGTTCTCCGACAGATAGTCGGCCCAGGTGGTCAGCACGTCCCAGTACTTGTCGACGTAGGCGGTGTTGCCGTCCAGCTGGCAGATGGTGGCGGCCAGCGTCAGCATATTGCCGGTCTCCTCCAGGGGCATGTCGCCGCCGTAGACCTGGAAGTTAGCCTTCGGATACTGGCCCAGGTCGTGGGCGGCGAAGGGCTTCGTCCAGCGGCCGCTGAGGCTGTAGTCGAGGATGGAGGTAATCTGAGCCTTCTGCAGCTCGGGGTTGTAGATGAGGAAGAGCGGGCTCTCGGGGTAGGTCAGGTCGACGGTGTTCACGCAGCCGTTGCTGTTGTTCTCCTTCGAGAAGAAGAGCAGGTTGCCCTCGTCGTCCTGGAACAGCTTGTGGGCGGCGATGACGTGGCGGTAGCTGGCCGACAGAATTTCGGCGTATTTCTTGTCGCCGGCGGCCAGAGCGTCGTCGTAGATGGTCTTGTCGAGCGCGCGGCAGCGCTTCATGATGCTGCCGTACTCACGGTTCAGGCGCTGGAACATATCGAAGATGCTGACGGCACCCTCGTGGGCCCAGTAGCCCTTGTAGCGCTTGTAGAAGTACTCCATGTCCCAGATCTCGTCGTAGCCGATCAGCGCATACGACGCTGCCTGGCTCACGCGGCCGAAGTCGTGGCGGTAGGCAGCCACGGGGGCCTCGCTGGGCTTCTGGGCCACGACGTTCATCTTGCACTTGGGCAGCTTGCCGTCGGCGCAGCTTCGCCTCGTCGGCTGTGGTGACGACCACGTCGCCGTTGATGGCCGGCAGGTAGAGGTAGCCCCAGTCAATGCAGATGCCGTCGCCGGTCTTGGCGAGGATGGGCTGCTCCACGGTGCCGCTCTTCACATATTTTATGCCCTTCTCCTTGATGCAGGAGGTCACCGTGGCCTGTCCGGCCTTGTTGACGGCCAGCAGCGACGAGGCGGTGAGCATCAGCTGTGCGTCGTGGGCCTGTCCGTCGGTGGAGCGCACTTGGTAGCTGACGTAGTTGACGGGAGCCGACAGCAGGTCGTAGTCGTCAATCAGCATCGGGGCGGTGAACACCAGGTCGAGCTCCACGGGGCCGCACTTGAAGGTGTAGTACGTATTGGTGGCAAGCACGTCAACCGACTTCTGCTCAGCCTGCAGTACGGCGCCGGCCTTGGGCTTGATGGACTTGTAGAGTCCGAAGTCGGTGTAGGCGCCGCCGGTGGTGTTGTGGCAGTGGGCGGCAATGACGTTCTTGCCGGCCTTCAGCAGCTTCTTCAGGTCCGGCGTCAGCGGCAGGCGGATGCCCTCGCGCCAGATTTCGCCCGTGTCGGCCACCTTCGTACCATTTATATATAGTTCGAAGACGTCGTCGTGCGAGTAGATGATCAGCAGGTCCTCCTGCAGGTCGGCGGCGGTCACGTCGATGGTGCGGCGGACGTAGAGGTCGCTGTTCTCCTCTTTCCAC
>CAJOLE010000106.1 GCA_905235325.1 uncultured Prevotella sp.
GCACATCGTGGAGACGGGCGGCATCACCGCCGAGCTGAAGGACCACTTCCCCTCGGAGGGCATCACCGACCCCGACAACTTCGTCTCGCTGCTCTACTATTTCGGAATGCTCACCATTGCGGGCAGGAAGCGCGACGAGATTTATTTCCGCATACCCAACCAGGTGGTGCGCGAACAGATCTACGGCTACCTAAACCAGACCTACCGCGACAACGAATTGGACATCAACGACTACCGCCGCAACAATCTGATGGGCGATATGGCCTACGACGGCGACTGGCGGTCTTTCTTCGACTTCATCGCCGAGACGTTGCGCCGCTTCGCCTCTAACCGCGACAAGGCAAAGGGTGAGGCCTTCGTCCACGGCTTCACGCTGGCGCAGACGTGCTTAGGCAAGTTCTACCTGCCCGTCAGCGAGCTCGACGCGGGGGCGAAGGTCACCATCGGCGACACCACCGTCGGCGGCTACGCCGACATCTACCTGCAGCCCCTGCTGAACATCTACCCCGACATAGAGCACTCCTACGTCATCGAGCTGAAGTACCTGCCCGCCTGCGCCACCGATGCCGAGGTGACAGCCGCAGCGGCACAGGCCCGCGAGCAGCTGCTACGCTATGCCAAGAGCGTCGCCGTGGAGAGTACCTACTCCCCCACCCGCCTCCATCGCCTCGTCCTGCTCTGGCGCGGCATGGAACTGGCCGTGGCCGAGGAGCTGTAAGGGACGAACAACAAGTGCGACATACTACAAATGTAGGGGCAGGCCCAGTGCCAGCCCGCACGCCCGACAGGGCGTTCATACGCAGAAGTTCTACCGCGCACATTGGCCCTTCCGGGCCAGCGGGCTGGCACAGGGCCTGCCCCTACACAAGCGGTGTCACCCGCACTCTCGAAGAACCGAACACAAAAGCATCCGGCTCTACCAGTTCATAAGGTGTAACTGATCACCTATTTTGTCAGCATTTTCCATATCGGCTTTTCTGTTCAGACGGTCATAATGCCATCTGAGGGGATTATTGTGGATATAGTTCACCACGAAATCATGGGCCACCTTGTTCCTTATGATAACATCATAGAAACGGGTCTGCCACAGCTGCATATCAAATCGTGGCCAGCCATATTCCTTCACGCCGTGGATATACCCGTTCGTGGACTTGCTCTTGAACCATCTTATAGCTTCCGCTATGCTTGAAGAGCTTCCATTGTAGATAAGGAAATGGACATGGTTGGGCATGACCACATGCGCAATATCTTCCAACCCAGGAAACGCAACGAGCATCTGACGGTACACCTCTTCGACCATCACGCCCGGAGCATGAAGCACCTGTTCACCATCACGGACTGTGCCAAAACGACACACACGTTCCTGCGTAACGATGGTGATGAAATAGCAGCATTGCGCGGAGTAATCGAAATACTGCAGGCGAAGGCTGTTATGACGGACGGGCAATTCTGGCATGGACGTTGATTTTGTTATAATAACGCTGTTCCACCAGAGATATTGTTGTCCTGCTTATACAGGTGGTACACTCTCCGCAAATGTAGGGGCAGGCCCCGTGCCTGCCCCTACATCTGCTGTGTCACCGTTTACGGCGTCGAGCGTGATTCTGTTATTTCAGAATCAAGACTATAGAGGTTGTGCCCTCGGCACTGGCTACGGGCTTTCGGGGGTTATGCTTTTCCCCGTTTACCAACATGGCGGCAAGGTGCTGTCCGCTGCCTTGTACGGAAATGTCAAGCCGCCCGCCCAGATAGCGCAAGTTGCCGAGCCGTTCAAAGCCGTACTCGCTGAGCAACTGTGGATCAGGGCTGAAGGTTACTCCTTCGGGCGAGAACTTCATGCCGAGCAGGTCGGTGAGAATCATGCGGATGTAGCCTGTGGCAGACCATGTCTGGTCGTAGACCGATCCCCAGTGGCCACCCTGCTGCCAGCCGCCATCGACGGCCCCCGTCTCTTCGTTGTAGATTTCGTAGAAACAGTTGTTGCTGTTTATGGCAAGGTCGGCGAGGTTCTGCAGTTCAAAACTGAAAATGTCCTTGCGGCCTTTGCTGTAGGCTGCATCAGCCCAGAATGCATTGACGAAAGGCCATACAATCTGGTTGTGACGCCCCGGATGCTCCTTGTCGAAGCGCTTGAAGTGTGGATAGATTGAGGGAGCACCGTGCTTGCCGGTATAGACATTGGCAATGACCTGCCTGGCCTCTGCATCGCTGACGACACCGAAGAGGATGGCGAAGGCCACACCCAGCGTCTCCTGATGCGGATGCACATGACCGTCGCCGTCGACCAGATAGCTCAATTTACCGGTCTTGGCATCGAAGAGGTGTTTGCGGATGGCAGTTCTCAGATCAGCTGCCTTCTTGGCGTAGGTCTTCTGCGCAGCTTTGTCACCCTCAAGGGCCGCCATCTTGGCCAGCGTCACGTAGGCATTATAGTAAATGCTGTTGGTGCTGAGACACTTGATGCGCTTGGAGCCGGGGAAGTCGAGCACGTAGGACGAGCGGTGCTTGGTGTCGAAGACGGGTTCCTCATAACCTGCTATACCGTCATTGAATACCGACGGCCCCATGAACATGCCGTAGTCAGCATCAAATTGCTCGTTTTCAAGCTTCTTCATTGTGTTGGCCGAAGCGATATACGCCTGACGGAGGAAGGCACGGTCGCCGGTCTTCTCGTAATAGTCGAAGGCACCCGTCACCCAGATAATCTGATCCCAGTACTGGTGGCCGATGAATGAGCGGTTGTCGGTGGTGACGCTCCAGAGCGAGTAGGCCGTCTTCTCGGGCATGAGCAGGGCGGCCGCATTCCAAGAGTTGATGCTCACGTCGCGCGTCCATTCGCCGCCATATTCGCCGCCGGCCTTGATCAGGCTGTCGGGGGTGTTCTTGAACAGAGTCTCAACGGCCAGCGTGAATGCCTTGTCAACATTCGGCTTCCCGGTCTTCAGGACGGGGAAATACTGTGCGTTGTGACTGGTGTAATACCCGAAGAACTTGCTTCTTTCCGCATAGAAATCGGGTTCCACGCCGTGACTCTCGTTCGGATAGATCTTGAAAGTGCGCTTCAGGTCGCCGGGGATGTTGTTGAAACCGGCAAAGTGGGTATGGGGCGGGCAGATGCCATCCTGGAGTCCAGAGCCCAACAGCACGGGACAGTGGATGAAGCGGGCCAGGTTCTTGATGTCGAAGTAACTGAGAACCTCGTAGATGCCGTCCCACGTGAGCGACTTGTCCTGCTGCATGGCCACCTCGAAACGGTCGCGTGGCCACGTTACAATGCGGAAGTAGTCGGGGAAGTCAGAGAGGAAAGGCACGCAGGGGGCTGCCGCCTTGATACGGTGGTCGAGGGCAGCGGCTGCCAGCGTGAGGGCTCCACCCTGACTCAGGCCGCCGGCGAAGATGTTCTCAGCATCGACCTCTGGACGCGAGCAGAGGAAGTCGACGGCACGCACCAGGTCCATGTAGGCACCGCGATAGTAGTAAGTGTCTTTCGACTTCAGCCCGTAGGTAATCCACTCTCCGTATTTATTATTCTTCAGGTCTAATCCCTGGCCGCGCACGCTCAGCACCAACTCGCAATAGCCCGGCATGTTGTCCGGGTTGACCGTGCCGAAGTCCTCGCCCTGCGCATAGCCGAGATTGGTCAGCAGTGCGGGGTGCGGCCCGGGTGTGGTGGGCACGCTGAACGTAGCCTTGATGCGCTCGCCGCCAAACGAGGTCATCTCCACGCGATACACCTTCTTTTTATTGTTTGAAAGCGAAGCGTCCTCCTGCATCTTGAAGTTGCCGGGAATGGCGTCAAGTTCCTGTCGGGTCTGCTTCCAGAAAGCCTCGAAGTCGGGCTTCGCGTCAGAGGGAGACCAGATGCGGTTGGGACTCAGGCCGATGTTCGTGCTTGCTGCCGGACTCTTCAGCCCGCCATAGTCAATATAGATGTCGGCATGGTAGAAGCCGGGATTCTTCACCGGCAACTGTATCTCCTGACTTAGTTCCTTGCCAGGTTCAAGCCTGACGGGAATCCGCCTCTCACCGGCATTCTCATGAAAGTCAGTCGTCAACCGACATACCAGTTGGCAGTCTACTGCCTCGGTCACCGTGGGATTGGCCTTGACGCGAAGCTTGGCGTTCTCAGCACGGTCGAACACCCAGTCCTCGTCATCGCATTGCAGCCGTAACTGCAAGTCAACGATGGGGTTCACCACACTCAGGTAGACATCGTTCGAGACCACGCCGCCCTGTCCGCCACCATCGTAGACGCGCAGGGCTACCGTGTTGGGCTTGCCATACTCGATGAGATTGGCAGGGATGAAGTATTTACGCAGCACGCCGTTCCTGCCTTGATAGGTCGGCGGGAAGTCGCCCGTCTTGCCGACCGACACGCCGTTAAAGAAAGCCTCATCGGCATCGTCGGCATTGCTATAGCTCAGATAGAGGCCCCCCTGACTTTTCACAGCGGCCTGCCAAGCCTTAGGCACCACGAGCTGCTGACGATACCAGGCAAAGCCCTCCAAGTCGTAATAGCCCTGAGCTTCCCAGAAGTCGGTTGACTTGAGGTCAGACCACTGGCTGTCATTGAACTTGGGGCGGCTCCACGCCAGGTCGTCGCCGGCCGAAAACTTCCATGTATTGTCTAATTGGATCCAAGGCCATACGGAGGTCCCGTCTGCTGCGTTGGGGGTGCTTTCCTTCAACTCCACCACCTGCGACATCTTGCCCAGGCCGACCTCGTTGAAGGGCTGGACAGCCACGTAATAGGTCTGCTCACTGTCGAAGAAGCCATAGTCAACGCTCGTGGTATAGACCCGAGCTGCATGGTTCATGCGGTTTTTGGCAGCACCCCAGCGCACGACGTAGCCGACGGCATCCTTCTGCGGCTGCCACGACATGGCTATGCGGCGTCTGTCAGCCTGACGTACGGGCTTGAACCCCTGCACTGCTCCGGGAACCTTTCCGGCGACATGGCCGAACACACGCAGGTCGCTCACGGAGAACTGTCCGACGCTGAAGTTGGCCTTGTTGACTACGCGCAGGTAGCGCACCTTCTCAGCCTTGGGCAGCACGAGAAGCTCGTAGATCTGGTCCTTCGCGTTGCTGGAGCGGTCGGCGACACTGTGCCAGGTCTTGCCGTCGGCAGAGCCTTCCACTATATATTTATAGGTGGGGATATCGGTGTCGAAGCGATGGCTCTTGAAGCCCTCGTCGGCAAAGCAGACCTCAACGGCCTCCACGCTCATCGGGCGGCCCAGGTCCATCTGCAGCCATTCGCCACTGGCTCCGCTCTGAGCCGACCACCAGGTGCGGATATCGTCATCAGAGGCCTTGCCGGGCGTCAGGTCGCCCTTCGTCGACGAGGCCGTCATCGCCTTGCCCGTACTCAGCACCTTCATGTCAGTCAGTATCGACTCCCGCTCGAAGTCCACCTTCCTGTTAGGCACCACGAACGGACGGTCGAAGTCGTCCATTATCGCATGGGCGTAGCCATTATTGTAGTAAGCAGGGAATATGCCGATGCGGCGCTCGTAGTGCTCACGGGCACCGATAATCAGCGAAGCCACGTACCAGTGGTTGCCGTAGCGGTCCTTGAAGGGATGGCCGTGGCCGCCGCCGGTGAAGAATCCTGACGGACGGATGGCGAAGGGCGAGCCCACCATCGGCTCGAAGGGGCCGAGGGGACTCTTGCCGACGTATGCGCCCGAACAGTAGGTGATGAACTCCGTGCCTGGCGTAGCGTAGAAGAAATAGTAGTAGTCGCCCTCATGCACCATGCTCACGCCCTCGTTCCAACCTTTCGAGTCGACCTTCTCGTTGTGGTCGCCGGGAACCTCCCAGCCGAAGCGGCTGCCGTTCGCAGGCATCAGGTCATGCACCTCCGAGAGGGGCTTGAACGTCTTCGGGTCGAAGGCCATGCCCTGCATGGGGCCGCCGGCCGAGCATCCCCAGAGATAGTAGGTGCGGCCGTCGTCGTCGACGAAGAAGTCGGGGTCGCCCTTGTCGGGCAGCTCCGTTCCCGTCACCTCTTCCCAGACGTCACCGACGGGGTCCTTCGTACGGAATATCCGTTTCTTGCCGAAGCCCATGTAGTAGATGTAGTCATCGTAGACCATCACGGCGGGTGCCCACTCCTTCACCAAGGGCATCTTGCTGAACACGTGGGTCCAGTCGCGCAGGTTGTCAGAATACGAGTAGCCTGCAGCGTGCGAAGAGAAGAGGAAATACCTGTCGTGGTAGAGCACGATGACCGGGTCGGCGGCCGTGCGGTGAACGGGGTCGCCCTGTTCAAACAGATAGGTGAGGTTCAGTGGGTTGGTCATAACGATGTCGCCATCGCTGGCGCCGGCAGCAGGTACAGCAGTCGGCAGGAGAGCTGCTACGGCCATTGCCAGCAGCTTCCGTTCGGGCAGAATTGCAGATAGTTTCATTGTCTTGGGTCTAAAAATTGGTTTTATATCCGACAAAGGTATGACATTTTTCTGAAATGGCCAAACAAAAGCCCCATTTTCTTTACTGGGCCGAAGGATTTTTCAAGATTCACGTGAATAGCGGCAATACGCACCTGCGCGCGAAACCTTTGTTGATTCTTAATCTAAACGGGATGGACCCTTCCCAAGGACGGGATGCCGAGACTGACTGCACATCGTTGATGACGACGACGGGGGCTGACAGCCTGATTTGAGGGTGACACGGTGTCACATTATGTCATAACGCACAGACCTACAAAAAGTTATACCCTGTGTCACCCTCCCAAAAGGGTGACACGAGGGTGACACGAGGGTGACACGCCTCGCCGCAGCATTCCGCTGTTACTCCGCCCCGCACCAGAGGCCAGGGCATATAACCTTGCTTAACGGTCCCAAATTCTCTCGAGAATCTGAGCCAAAGGAGGCTGGAACAGCCGGTCAGAGTCAGGGTATCAGCCAAATTCTCTCGAGAATCCAGAGCAGCGGCGTGTCACCCTCGTGTCACCCGTGACACCCTCCCAAACAGGGTGCACGCCCTCTGTACATCG
>CAJOLE010000107.1 GCA_905235325.1 uncultured Prevotella sp.
GGACATAGATGATAACAAGATTTTACTCTAATTCTAAGCGTTTGACTGCCTGGTCTATTTCTTGCTGGAGTTTCAGCACTTTTTCCCCTGTCGAGGACACCGTCTCACTTTTGTTCTTCGTGCTCAGTTCCATCTGCTTCCTTTCTGTCCGATATGCCTCTAAGTCCTTGTTGCTGACTTCCATCATCTGCTGGCACTGGGCAAACAGATGGCGCATGCTCTGCAGGATTTCTGCACTTAAAATAGCGTCGTACGAATATTCGAAACTGAGTGAACCCTTCAGCGTGGCGAAGGGGGCGTCTGCGATGATGCGGCCTGCTATCGAGTCGCAGAGCTCTGTCTTGTAAGATTGGCGCGCCTGATAGAAGTCTGCTACATTCTCGGTGAAGAGCACGTTGCCCACCGTGTTGATGGTCTCGATGCTCGACGAGAAGATGCGCTCCGTGGTCTCCGTATAGTCCACTCTGGGAACGTTGTGTACCAACTGGAAGCGCAGCGAGGAGAACTTGGCGGTGTCCTCGGCTATCTGCCGCTGAATGAGCATCGACTCGTAGATCATCGAGTCAGCTTTCTGGACAGACTGCAGGGAGTTGTACATGTCGTACATCACCATCATCACGATCTCGCGCTTCTCCTTTTCTTTCTTGTTGGAGTCGATGACGGCTGCCGTGCCGAACGTGAGGGCAATGGAGATGCTGGTGGCGACAACCGACAGCAGGAGCTGCTTCATGGTAGCCATTCCACTGCCCGTCTTCAGACTCTTGGGGGTGTGCAGTTTGACGTTCATAGCGTTAACCTGTCGTTATTCCGTCTTTCCTGCCAGGCGCATGCGGACGGCAGCGGGGGTCGGGGTGGCTGTGATGTCGGCGGTGTTCACTATCTGCTGGTCGCCGTCGATATTGAACTGCAGGGTGGCTCCGTCCGGGCGCACGTCGATGGTGACGGGGGCACCCATGACGAGCGGCAGGTTCACGTCGCCATGACCGCCGGGGAAGCCGCAGAGCACGGGGATGTGGTACGCCTTCAGCATCTCGTGGAGCATGGCCTCGACGCTCATGGTGGCTCCACTGGCATCCTTGAACTCAGTGCCGCAGTCGGTGAACTCACCGAGGATGATGCCACGGCAGCGGTCGAGCACGCCGTTCATCTGGAGGATGCGCATCTGGCGGTCGATGTTGTGCATCGACTCCTCCACCTCTTCCACGAAGAGGATGAGGTCACGCCCCATGGTGGCATCGGCCTGCGAGCCGAGGTTGGGCGTAAAGGTGCAGAGGCTGCCGCCTACGAGCACGCCGCTGGCCTTGCCCGTGATGTTCTGCTCATGAGCAGGCAGCTGGTAGGCAGGCACACGGCCCATCAGTAGGTCGCGCATCAGCGTACTGGTCTCGTCGGTGCCGCCCTTGGCCAGGAAGGAGCTCATGGTGCCGTGGATGCTCATCACGCCTGCACGGCTGAGCAACCCGTGCAGGGTGGAGATGTCGCTGAAGCCCACCAGCCATTTCGGCGAGGCCTTCAGCTCGGCAAGCGTCAGCTGGTCGATGAGCTGGATGGTGCCGTAGCCGCCGCGGTTGCAGATGATGGCCTTGACGGTGGGGTCGCCCAGTGCCCAGCGGATATCGCTGACACGCTCGGCCACGGTGCCGGCATAGCGTCCGTCAACGACCTTGCCCACGTTTGGCCCTACCACCGGCTCCAGCCCCCACGAGCGCAGCACGTCGGCCGTCTTCTCTACGTTCTCCATCGGCGTGAAGTACGAGGGCGAGATGAGGGCCACGCGGTCGCCTGCCTGCAGGTAGTCGGGGTTCACGCAGCTGAGTACCACGCTCTCTTCCTGTGTCGGCGTCACAACGTCGTTATCATCGTCATCGCTGCACGAGGTCAGCGTCAGGCCATTCATGGCAGTCATCATGGCCACTGCGGCCATCAATAGAAGCCGACGTCGGATAGCTCGTCTGGGAATCATAAGTAGTTGCATACTTTTCTTCATTGTATTGAGTTATTTAATGTTTATTTTTGTGATAGTGAATATCGGTGGTCCTGATTCACCACGGCCTCCATCTGCCAGCGGGTGCCGGCTGGTCGCCCAGCAGCACCGGGCGGAGCCGATTCGAAACTTCACGCCAATTACTCTTTGGCAATAGCTTTGCAAAAGTACACTTTTTTCCCCGAATAAGTGAATCATGCTCCCGTTTTAACATCTTTTTCGTATCATTCCTTTTGCATTCGCTCTTTTCATAACTTAGGAAGAATTCGCATGTTGCCTGCGTCAGGAAGAGAGGACGTATCTCTCGGGGCTTTCAACATCTAACTGTCGGCCTCCTTCTCTCGTGTCACCAGCCATGCACCCAGCAATACCAGGACGGCGGCAACGGGTTTGTCCCATGTAAGCATGTCCTGACCGATGGCAATGGCGATCAGTGAGGCCACCACCGGCTGGATATTCGTGTAGATGCTGACCATCGTCGCCTTGAGGTACTGCATGGCAAAGGGTATCATAAAGTATCCCAACACCGTGGCAAAGACTACGATGAAAGCCATGCCGACGATGCCGCTCCACTGAGCCTGTCCCCCGTAGAGGGCGGTTTGTGGAAACTCCCTCCATGAGAAGGGAAGCACCGCAATGGTACTGACGAGGAAAATCCATTTCATCTGCGTCACCGCCGTATATTTCTGCGACACCTTCCGGGTGATAAGCAGATAGACCACCCATGTGAGCACACTCAGCAAGGCAAGGACGATACCCAGCAGATCGTTGCTCCCGGCTCCACCTTGCCAGCCCACGAACACCATCAGTGCGGCACCGAGAATGGCCAATGCCACCCCGAACGTTTTCACGCCGGTAATCTGTTCCTTCAGGAACACGGCTGCCATGAGCATGGTGGCCACCGGTGTGAGCGTGGCGATCAGCGAGAAATACACGGGAGTGGTAAAGTCGAGTGCCCATGCCGTGAGTGTCTGCGAGATGACAAACCCCAGCAGTCCGCCTGTCATGATGATGACCAGATCCTTACGTTCCACATGTTCCTTGGGCATGAACAGACCGATCACCCAGAAGATGACGGCAGCACCGATGCATCGTGTTGCCATGTACGTCATGGGTGTTACCCACTGGTCGAGAAGATACTTGGTCACAGGTACGCCCAGACCGAAAATTACATTTGCCGTGATGACAGCGGCATGCCCTTCAATTTGATGCTTGTTCATCTTTGTTTATATTAAGGTGTCTGTTTCCTGCGCTATAGGATGACCTCTACGACGATGGGGCGCGAGAGCGTGGCATGGAGGAGAAGGTCGATGCCCTGCCAGAGTGTTTCGATGTCGGTAGCCTGCTGGTAGTAGATGTCATTCTCAAGGCAGATGCCCTCTGCGGTGGCCTGATGAGGAGCGGCGATGAGGGTGCTGAGGGCGGGACTCTGCGATAGCCCTTCGAGATGGTGGAAGATGTGGCCACCGTGGTTGTTGAGCAGCAGGATGCGCAGGTTGGGGGTGAGGTTCTGGTTCCACAGAGCGTTCTGGTCGTAGAAGAAGCTGAGGTCGCCCGTCACGAGGAAAGTGAGAGATGACGGATGTGCAGAGGCAAAGCCAGCTGCGGTGCTGAGTGAGCCGTCGATGCCGTTGACGCCTCGGTTGCACCATACGGGATGGCCATTGGCGTAGCGGTTGGCGAGTCGGACGGCGGTGGAGTTGGCGTAATGGACGTGGTAGGGCGCGTCGAGGAGGGACAGCTGCTGCTCGAAGATGCGGACGGCAGCTGCCTCGGAGAATGTCAGCTGCCCGGCGGCGATGGCAGCACTGGCCTGGCTGAGCCGTTGCAGCCACTGTCGGCGATAGTCCATCTGGGCAGAGGTGAAGCGATGGGAAGAGAGCTTCGTGTTGAGCGACTGGAGCAGGCACTCGGCATCGCCGACGACGATGCCGCGGAGGTTGAGGAACGTGTCTTCGACGGCTCCGGTGAGGTTGACGCGCCATGTGCGGGCATTGGTGGCACGACGCAGGAAGGCCTTCAGACGCTTGCTGACGATGGCGTCGCCGAGGTAGAGGATGAAGTCGGGCAGGGGTGGCTCGTCGGGCATGTCGAGGAAGTCGTCGAAATGGCTGACGCTGGTGAAGGGGGCGAGGGCCTCATGGAGGACAATGACGTGGGCGAAGAGATGATTTACTCCCTCGTAGTGGAACCGCAATGGACTGAGCTGTCCCACGACGATGAGTGGGCGCTGTGCATGACGGAGGTCGTCAATCAGCTGTTGTGGCAGGCATGCGTAGTCAGCGGCAGGAGCATACCGGCGGATGACGCGTGCGTCGGGCAGGCGGTCGACGGTGAACTGGAAGAGGGGCTCGGAGAGCGGGACATTGATGTGCACGCAGGGATGATGGTCGGAGGTGGCAGCGAGGAGGGCCTCGTTGACAAGACGGCCGACGATGCCGTTTCCTGTCGGCTGCGCGTCGGGAGCCTCGGGCAGGGTGACGGTGATGTCGACCCAGGGCGTGAGGACTCCGGGCTGGCGCAGCGTCTGACCGTCGAGCTGGTCAATCCACTCTGCCGGACGGTCGGCGGAGATGACGACGAGCGACTGGTGCTGGTAGTGGGCCTCGGCGACGGCGGGTGCAACGTTGAGCAGAGCGGTGCCCGACGTGACGCAGACGACGACGGGCTGGTCGGTGGCCTGGGCGATGCCCAAGGCGAAGAAGGCGGCAGAGCGCTCGTCGGTGACGGGGTAGCAGCGGATGTCAGGACACTCGTTGAGGTTGTGGACGATGGGCGCGTTGCGTGAGCCGGGACATACGACGGCATGTCGGATGCCGTGGGCTGCGAGTAGGGCAGTCAGGATATTGACGTTTTCTTTGCTGCTATACATTTTTTCATTGTTTCTAGTTTTGCCTCGGTCTCCAGCCACTCCTGCTGCTCGTCACTTTCTTTCAGCAGTCCGCTGCCGGCATAGAGAAGACAGTGACGGGCGGCTATCAGCATGCAGCGGAGCGAGACGAATAGGTGGGTATCTTGTCCCAGTGGCCCCATGTAGCCACTGTAGTAGCGGCGGGGGGCGTGTTCATGGCTGATGATAAAACGGAAGGCTTCCTCGTCGGGAAGTCCGCAGACGGCAGGGGTGGGGTGGAGTGCCTCAAGCAGTTCACTGAAGTGAATGTGACTGTCGTCGGTAAAGGTGAAATCGCTGCGAAGGTGCAGCAGGTCTGCTGCACGGACGGTCCGCGGACTTGTTTCCTCGTATGGGATGCCGAGACGTTGCAGGCATGATGCCACGTAGGTGGCTACATAATGTTGCTCCCGGATGTCCTTCTCGCTCCATTTCTGCCGCTCGCCCTCGCTGTCGAGGTCGTTGGCGGAGAGCCGCATGGTTCCTGCCAAGGCAATCGTCCGCCACTCATCACCGCTGTGTTCGAGCAGCATCTCCGGGGTGGCGGTCAGCCAAGTGCCGCTTTGCGGCGTGGAGACGAGGGCGACGAACATGCGGGGATAAAGCTTGCAGGCGCTCAGAAAGAGATCCACGGGCGACAGCCCGGCAGGGCGTGGCACTGAGGCACAGCGGGCAAGCACGATTTTCTGGAAGCGTCCTGCCACCAGTGGGGCGTGGAAAACGGAAAAGTCGGCGGCATACGTCGTCCTGTCGCCACCGGGGGACAACTCTCCGTAAGGGTCGTGGAAGGTCATGCCTGTCATACAGTCGGTGATTTCGCGGTCGGAGCAGAGCACCTCCTTCCTGTCAGGACGTATGAGCAGGATAGGCTGTGAGTCAGAGGCCAGGAAAGGAGCCACGACAAAACCTTCCCGACCCTGCAACTGCCTCGGCGACTGCAGCGCAAGAGAAGTTCCGTCAGTCTGCCCGACCAACGTGCAGCGTGAGGCATATGGCAGTCGGTAGATGGCGAAACTACTCATTTTGAACCGACAATGTAGTTAGTGACACGGACGCTGGAGATGAGGTCGCCTGCAGTGTCGCGGATGTCGACCTGCCAGACGTGCAGTGTCGTTCCCTGATGGAGCAGTCGGGCATGGGCCGTCACGGTGTCGCCCTCGGCAACGGCCTTCACATGGCTGCCGCTGACCTCGATGCCTACGCAGGCACACCCTGGACAGAGTGCTGACGACCCCACGCCTGCCACGTTCTCAGCCAGAGCCAGCGACGCGCCTCCGCTGAGAAATCCAAAAGGCTGGCGGTTGCGTTCGTCGACGTGCATGCGTGCCATGCAGGTGTCAGCCTCGGGCGTGGAGATAAACTCCATGCCGAGGGCTGTGCTGAGGTTGGGCTTCCCGTTGACAATACGATTGATTCGTTCAATGTCCATAGTCAGATGCAGGTTTTGTCAGGCAGGTTTTCGTAGAATGCCTATCGGAGGGCAAAAATAACAAATATTTTGATTATGGCCAAATGATTATGCCGTTTTTTTGCTCATGTCAGCTTTATTTCGTAATTTTGGATAAAATCGCAAACCTTTTGTAAATAAAGGCAGCTCTGAGGATTGAGAAAAATCTGGGTTACGAACTGGCAACGGTTCTTGCGTCCTTTCAGTAGCAAGCGGCAAGCCGATTACTCATTTCCTCATTCTGCCGTGATTTGCATATCAAAGAACTCCCGACGCTGAGCCACCAGCCGTTTTAATGACTCATCATCGGGTGCAAAGGTAAGCATTTCTTGTGAATCTACCAAATGTAATACAACTTTTTATAAACTTGTTTCTCATCTACCTCATCTACATAAGGTGAATGCAGCATTTTTGTATCTCCTGCAAGGAAAGTAGATTAGACGACACCGCCCATTACCGAATGGACGTGACTATTACATATTCATAATAATCAATCGCTAAACAATTCTCCACTTTCCATGGCGTGGGCTATGTCTA
>CAJOLE010000108.1 GCA_905235325.1 uncultured Prevotella sp.
GCTTCTGATACAGAGGACTTGTTTGTAATGGTTGTCATATTACATTCCTTTGAATGTTGATTTACATCTGAATTGCCTTAAGCACCACGTCATTTGGAGTGTTCCAAACTTATAAATTATTTTCTTAATATATATTAAATGCAAATCCTTTTGCTTTTGTGTTGCATTTATAAATAGTATATGTTACATCATTTAAAACTCTAGTTCCACTGTTTGTATATCCTTCAGCAGTAACATTATATCCAGTATCATCATAAAGATTTATTGAACTATTTGGCAATGCAATATAATATTCTGTTCTTGTGCCAAATGAAATTGGATTAGTTACACCATTCCATAACATATTTGAACGACTATATGTTGGAAGTGATGATCCAATTAATCTCCAACCAGGTGAAGTCATATCATCAACGATTGGTGCAATCTCAGTCATAGTTGAAGGATCTGTTGCACCTATATACCAATAATACACAGTTTGTGCAACAACAAAGTTTATGCTCCCGCTTATCTTGTCATTCGTTTTATAAATATGGTATCCCCAAACGTCCGTACAAGTTAACTCTACGGCAGAGCCATTCCCATCCGTGAGTGACTCTATATGTTTGGTCTCAGGCATGACGAAATAGACGTACTGGCCGTTAGCCGTTACAGAACCTGTTTCGGGGATTTTACTTTCGGCGATTCGGGAGGCAATGTCTGTGAAGTTGTCGGCTTGCACGGCATTGCCATTATTCGTTCCGGCGTACCAATAGCACATCTTTTCTCCGACAGCACCGCCGCCGTCCTTCATAATCTTGATGACATTGACGATGTCGGCCACATCGACCGTGCCGTCTTCGTTCACGTCGCCTTTGGCGGGATTAATGTCACCACTTTGAGCAAACACATTGGCACTCAGCAGCAACATCAATGCTGTGAGCAGAAGATTCAGTTTTGTTTTCATAACTTTATTAATTTAATAGGTTGAAATGTTTATAGTTTCCATTCTCTTCACGAATGCATACGCAGGGGCATAAAGAATGGCGTGGCCACTCTTATGCACTTTACCTGAGGGGCGCGCCTAGGAAATTGGAACCCCTACCTAACGTATAAGAATGCTCCACGCCAAGGGCGTGTGCATAGCTAATGCGTTAGGTGGGAATACCGCTTTCGTGGCTTTTCCTTTTGCTTCTCAATCGAACTATTCCAGAAGAGGTTTCCTAGGCGTCTTCGGTAAAGTGCGAGATAAAAGCTAATGCATCATTGAAACCGGATTTCTCCCCGATTCGCCGACAAAATTACATAAAAGAATTCAACTATTTCTCTAAAAAAGTGCTGAATTTTATGCAAATAGATTACGGGGGATGCGTTTATGGCAACTCTAAGACTTTACGATGTCTGGCTTACCCGGCAACTGTGCATGAGTCGGGGAAGATTTTTGCGTCTTTGCCGGGGTGTTGTCGAGTCCGGGCTGGGGGGTGGTTGCTGTGATACAGCAACAGACGGGACAGGTGATGTTTGGCGCGCGTGTGCGCGTGGTGATTGTTATTTATAGGAAATAACCTACACTTCCTACACTTCCTACACCTGACGGAACGTAGGCTGCGGCGGGGACGGGCGACGAAAACCCGGCGCCTTTTGACGAAAAACCGCCGCCTTTTGCCTAAAACCCGGCGGGTTTTGCGCTAAAAGCGGCGGCCTCTGGCGGGGGCAAGAAGATTGATGCCGCAGGTGTCGGTTCAGGTGTCGGTTCAGGTGTCGGTTCGGTGTCGGTTCAGGTGTCGGTTGTCGGGTAGATGTCGCGGCGATGTGGGTTGATTTACAGACGGTTAGGTCGGGAGTGTCGGAAGTGTGGGTTGTTTCTGTGTTGCGCTTCACATATAGCAAGGGGCCGTCGGCAAGAGCTATGTCAGATCCGACGAAAGGCTAAATGAAGGGAGCACTTGCCATGGCCGCCAAAAAACGGGCAAATTGTTTGGCCGTTCGTCGGCTTTTTAGTAACTTTGCGCCTTGATATGATGAACTGGCAACAACTGATAAGCAACAAGCGGCTGGGGCAGGAGCACCGCCACCCCGAGCGTCACGACGACCGCACAGAGTTTAAGCGCGACTACGACCGCCTGATATTCTCGGCACCCTTCCGGCGGCTGCAGAACAAGACGCAGGTGTTCCCGCTGCCCGGCAGCGTGTTTGTACACAACCGCCTGACGCACTCGTTGGAGGTGGCTTCGGTGGGCATGTCGTTAGGCAACGACGTGGCGCGCCTGCTGACGCAGCGCCACGCGGAGCTGAAGGACACATTGTTCGATGAAATCGGCCAAATTGTTGCAGCGGCCTGTCTGGCCCACGACATGGGGAACCCGCCGTTCGGGCACTCTGGCGAGAAGGCTATCCAGACCTTCTTCACTGAGGGGCCCGGGCGCGACCTTCAACGATTGGTGAGCCATGAGTTCTGGGACGACATCACCCACTTCGAGGGTAACGCCAACGCCTTCCGCCTGCTGACCCACCAGTTTGAGGGCCGCCGCGCCGGCGGTTTCGTGATGACCTACTCCACGCTGGGCAGCATCGTGAAGTACCCCTTCTCGTCGTCGGCCGCATCGAAGAAGGGTAAGTTCGGCTTCTTCAGCTCAGAGAAGGAGATATATCAGCGCATAGCCGATGAAATGGGCATTTTTTGCATCTCGCAGCCTGGCGAGCCCCTGCGCTACGTGCGCCACCCGCTGGTCTACTTGGTGGAGGCTGCCGACGATATCTGCTATGAGATTATGGACCTGGAAGACGCCCATAAGCTGAAGCTGCTGAGCTACGACGAGATAGCCGAGCTGCTGCTCGGATTCTTCGATGAAACGGCTAAAAACCACATCTGTCAGCGCATCAGCGACGAAGGGCTGACCGACGACAACGAGAAGGTGGTCTACCTGCGGGCCAGTGTCATCGGTAAGTTGGTGAACGAGTGCGTCAGAGTGTTTGCCGACCATGAGCAGGAAATCCTCGGCGGCACGTTCGCGGGTAGTCTTGTCGACCGCATCTCGCCGCTTCAGGCAGAGGCTTACCGTCGTTGCGCCACGCTCTCGCTGGCGCGCATCTATCGGAGCAAGGTGGTGCTCGACGTGGAGCTGTCGGGCTACAAAATCATGGAGACGCTGATGCAGCAGATGACGGCGGCCATCATGCACCCCGAGCGCTACTACTCACAGCAGCTGATAGGGCGCGTCAGCAGCCAGTATGCCATACACAGCGACGATCTTGAGACGCGCCTGATGGCCGTCATCGACTATATCTCGGGCATGACCGATGTGTATGCCCTCGATGTCTATCAGAAGATAAACGGCATCTCGCTGCCCATCGTGTAAGCAGCTCAAAGGTCGAGCAGCCCTTCGGGCAGGCGCATGGTGATGGTTCGCTGCTTCAGGTCGATGTCGTCGACGAGGTCGTCGGAAGCAGGGATGAGGCGGCCGTCCTCCAGCTCGAACAGCGTGTTGGCCGTCGTGTCGTCGATGGCCGCAATACGCCCAACCACCCTTCCCTCGTTGGCTTCGACTAAGTCGAAGCCAACTAACAAGGCAAGGGCGGGGGCTTCGTCGTCGTCGGCCAAGGCGCGGGGGAAGTAGACGTCGCAGCCGGTCAGTTCGGCGGCGCGCTGCTGCGTGTCGATGTTCTCGAACTTCACCAGTGCCACCGTGTCGGAGCGGAATCGGTACTCCTCGATGAAGAAAGGCACGAGGATGCCGTCGACACTGAGCACGAGATAGTCGCAGTCGGCGCGGTCGAAGATGTCGTCGTCGAACAGCAGCGACACCTCGCCCTTCACGCCGTGAGGCTTGCCTAAGCGGCCTATGCGGTAGACTTCTTCGTTCTTGATCATGGGGATGATGGGCTGGATGGGCTTTGTGGGGATGATGGGCTTTATGGGCAGGATGGGGATTCGTGGGGTGGGGGATTATGGGATTCGGGTGATGCGGGCACCGAGTGCGTTGAGGCGGTTCTCGATGTTCTGGTAGCCGCGGTCTATCTGCTCGATGTTGCTGATGGTGCTGACGCCGGTGGCGCTCATGGCGGCAATCAGCAGGGCGATGCCGGCGCGGATGTCGGGACTCGACATACGCTGGGCGCGGAGCGTCAGCTTGCGGTCGTGGCCTACGACGACGGCGCGGTGGGGGTCGCAGAGGATGATCTGCGCACCCATGTCGATGAGCTTGTCGACGAAGAAGAGTCGGCTCTCGAACATCTTCTGGTGGAACAGCACTGAGCCGCGTGCCTGGGTGGCCACGACGATTAGCACCGACAGCAGGTCGGGCGTGAGGCCCGGCCAGGGGGCGTCGGCCAGCGTCATGATGGTGCCGTCGATGAAGGAGTCGACCATGTAGTGCTTCTGGCGCGGAATCAGGAGGTCGTCGCCTTCGGCCTCGACCTTCACGCCGAGTCGTCGGAAGGCGTCGGGGATGATGCCCAAGTCCTTGAGCGATACGTCCTTGATGCGCACGCCGTTGCCGCACATGGCAGCCATGCCGATGAAAGATCCCACCTCGATCATGTCGGGCAGCAGGCGGTGCTCAGTGCCGTGCAGGGCCCTGACGCCGCCGACGGTCAGCAGGTTCGACCCGATGCCGCTGATGTTGGCTCCCATGCGGTTCAGCATATGGCAGAGCTGCTGGATGTAAGGTTCGCAGGCGGCGTTGTAGATGGTGGTGGTGCCTTCGGCGAGTACGGCTGCCATGATGATGTTGGCCGTGCCGGTGACCGATGCCTCGTCAAGCAGCATATACGTACCCTTGAGTCGTCGGGAACCTATCTCATAGACGTTTCGCTCCTCAAGATGGCGGAACTTGGCGCCCAGCATCTTGAAGCCCAGAAAGTGGGTGTCAAGCCGTCGGCGCCCTATCTTGTCGCCGCCGGGCTTGGCGATGACGGCCTTGCCCATACGTGCCAGCAGTGGTCCGATCATCAGCACGCTGCCTCGAAGCTGGGAGCACTTCTGTACGAACTCGTCGCTCTGAAGATACTCAAGGTTCAGGTCGGAGGCCTGGAACGCGAATCCGTCGTCCTCGACCTTCGTGACCTTCACGCCGATGTCGCGCAGCAACTGGATGAGGTTGTTGACGTCGCGGATGTCGGGAATGTTGCGGATGACGACCTCCTCGCTGGTGAGCAGCGAGGCACAGACGACCTGCAGGGCCTCGTTCTTGGCTCCCTGGGGCACGATGGTGCCGCTCAGCATGTGGCCGCCTTCAATCTTGAATGATGCCATAGGCCGGTGACTCTTATTTCTTGCGGCGGTTCTTCTTCGTCTCGTCGGTCTGCTGGACGGGCATGACCTTCTCAAACTTGAACTTGCCAGGGTCTATCTGGATGGCACCGTCGGTCAGGCGGGCGATGTCGCTAATCACTTTCTCGTCGTCGGTAGAGCCGTGCCCCCATTGCAGCAGGTCGCGCTTCATCTGGTTGGCCGTCTGCCTGACCAGCTCGTCGCGCTGGCTGCCCTCGGGCATGTTCTTCAGCTTCTCGAGCAGCTCTTCGACCAGCTTGCCGTAGTGGCGCAGCTTGATGCGGTCCTGCGGAAGTGGAATGGGAGCCGGCTTGGTGTGTATCTTCTCAGCGCTGCTGACGTCGTAGGGCCAGTCGATGTCAAGTTTCCCGGATGACATGAGGTAGAGATGGTCCCAGAGCGTCTGCTCGTAACCGGCGTTGGAGCGAATCTGCGGAACTTTCGTCAGCATCATCTTGATAATGGTCTTGGCGCACTTCAGCCGCTCTGTCTTGGAGGGCAGGCCGACGGCGTGGTCAACCATCTTCTGAATCTCGCGTCCGTACTCTGACATCAGCAGCTTTTCGCGCTGCGTGTTGTAGTCTAATCCTTTTATATCCATATCTTACAGTAGTTTCTTGGGCATTTTAGCCACGAAGTCCTTCAGGTAGAAGGGCACGTAATAGGCAACGTCTTCGGTCTGGCCTGTCATCAGCCGACGCTCGGCCAAGGGTTGCATCCACTTGGCCAACGGCTCAATGCCGTCGATGTATCGGGCATTGGGGTGGCTGATGGTCTCCATACACTTCTTGGCACCGCCTCCGAAAAAGTAGACGGGCTGACGGTCGAGCCACGGCTTGTAGGTCTCGGCGCTGACAACGTCGGCACTCACCGGGCGCACCGGCTTCAGCCCACGGTCGTACAGGCCGGCGTAGACTTCCATGCGTCGGGCATCAATCATCGGGCACAGCAGGGCACCCTCCTCCACCAATTCGCGCAACAGCACCGGCACGCACAGCAGCTCGAGCGTCGGCACGCTGATGAGTTTCAGGTTGCGGGCGTAGCAGATGCCCTTGGCCATCGAGACACCGATGCGCAGGCCGGTATAGGAGCCCGGCCCGCCGCTGACGGCCACGGCGTCGAACGGTATGGCATGGGAGTCTGTGAACGACAGGGCCTCGTCGACAAAGGTTCCTAACCGTTCCGCGTGGTTTTGACCGGAGCGCTCTTCCTGCTGGAAGATGACGTGCGAGTCCTCGCTGACGGCGACGGAACAGACGTTGGTGCTGGTGTCAATATGTAGTATGCAGGCCATAATCCTTGTTATATAATATAATAAGGTGCAAAGATAAGCTTTTTTTTCGCAAAAGGCGAACATTTATCAGAAATTAACGTTCGCGGATTGCTCAAGGTGCAAAAAGAGGGTGGGCCCGCGGGCTCACCCTCTTTCAGTAATGTGACAGAATGTTTACTTCGTGGTGTCAGTGAAGGTCGATACACGGTTGAACTCGAATTCTTCGAACAGCTCATCGGTGATACCCATACCCTGAGTCGTCAGGCGGTCAGGCGAAATCTTGTAACGCTTGATGAGAGCCTGCTTGACAACCTCTGCACGAGCCTCCGACAGACGCTGGTTCAGGTCAGCAGGACCTTCCGGAGAAGCGTAACCCTTGATGAGGATCTTGCTGTCGGGATGGTTGCGCATATACTTGGCAATAAGCTCGATAGGAGCATACTGCGAAGGATCGATGACGCTCTTGCCCTGACGGAAGATGACGGTCGGCTGCAGCAAGCTGGTGTTTACGACAGTCGTCGTGTTGACCTGGATGTTCTTGTTGCAATCGTCGAGCTGGTTCTTCAGGTCGGCAATCGCGGCATTGGCGGCAGCCAGCTGGTTGTCTTTGTTGGCATTCTCGTTGCGAAGGGCGTTGATCTGGTTGTTCAGGTCGGAGTAGTCGCAAGGCTCGACAATGGTGAAGTTGTGCGTGCCGTTGCTGTTCTTGAACCGGTAGTTGATACCAACCTGCAGCCCCATCACGGCATCGTTGATGTCGCAGCGGATGTGCATACTCTCGAGCTTCTCGTTGCCGTGGCGGTTCAGGGCGAAGGTCCAGTTCGGCTCTAAGTAGACCTGCCACTCTCTCTGCTTGCCGAAGTTCCAGGCGAAGTCGAGACCCAGCTTCGAGGTGAGGGCGTTACGCTCGTACTCGCCGGTGGGAGAGGTGCGGGTGCCGTAGGTATGCTCCCATGCCAGACCGCCGACACCGATGATTTCGAACTTGCGAGCCTCGCCCGGATAGCGGCAGAACCAGTTGCTGAAGTTCAACGTTCCCAGCAGACCGAGGTTGGAACTGGTGACGAACGTCTTGCTCAGGTTTGCGGGCTTGTCGTTCAGACGGGCGGTTCCCTCAAAGGCAACACCAACCACAGGAGTAATCCAGCGGCCGATGCGGATGCCAGGCTCGGGGTTGATGTTCTTCAGCACTTTGTAGCCGTGAGCTGGTGCATTGAGCCCCATGTTGATACCGGCATACCAACCGTCGAAAAATTTCTGCTCATCTACTGTCTGAGCAAATGTGGACTGTGCAGACAACACAACAACAGTCCCTAACAAAAGAAACTTTTTCATAAAAGAACTTAAAATGAATATAAACGTTTCAATTATGTAGGTTGGAGGGGTTGCCCCCTCTTTCCCCATTAAGAACCGTACGTGCGACTTTCACCGCATACGGCTCAAGTTATTGCTAAGTTATTGTCT
>CAJOLE010000109.1 GCA_905235325.1 uncultured Prevotella sp.
GGCAGCTCTACCATCCGCATTCGTGGCGGCTCGTCGCTGAATGCCTCTAACGACCCGTTGATCGTCATCGACGGACTGGCCATGGACCGCCAGGGCATCAAGGGTGCTCCCAACGCCCTGGCTATGATCAACCCCAACGACATCGAGTCGTTCACCGTGCTGAAGGATGCTTCAGCTACTGCTATCTACGGTAGCCGAGGCTCGAACGGTGTCATCATCATCACCACGAAGAAAGGACGTTCCGGACAAGAGCCGAAGGTGAGCTACAACGGCAACGTCAGCTACTCGGTGAAGCAGAACAAGCTCGACGTGCTCGATGCAGACGAGTACCGCGCATTCATTAAGTCGTACTACGGCGAGGGCTCCGCAGCCGCCGGCCTGCTGGGCAATGCCAATACTGACTGGCAGGAAGAGATCTTCCATAGTGCCGTATCCAGCGACCACAACATCACCGTGCAAGGAGGACTGAAAAACATGCCATACCGGTTCTCAGCCGGATACACCGACCAGAACGGTATACTGAAGACATCGAACTATCAGCGCACTACGGCCAGCATCACCCTGAACCCCTCGCTGCTCGACGACCACCTGAAGTTCAACATCAACGGCAAGTTCATGTACTCACACAACCGCTACGCCAACACTGGTGCCATCAGCGAGGCAGTGCGCTTCGATCCCACGCAGCCCGTCACCAGTAGCGACCCGCTGTATAAGGACTTCCACGGCTACTACCAGTGGGGCGGCGACGGCTCGGCCTACAACGACTACACCATCAGCCGTGCCATCATTGCCACCGGTCCCGGAAAGAACCCTGTGGCCATGATCAATGAGCGCAACGACCGTGCCAACAGCTACGATTACATCGGCAACGTGGAGGTAGACTACCAGATCCACGGCTTCGAAGACCTGCGACTGCATGCCAACGCCAGCGGTGACTGGGCCAACGGCAAGCAAAAGACCGACTACGAGCCTTGGGGTTCTTCGAACTATTACTATGGCAACAGCGGATTCACGAAGGAGGACAAATACAACCTCACGTTCTCGGCCTACGCACAATATTACAAGGACTTCCTCGAGACACAGCACTTCGACATCATGGGCGGCTACGAGTGGAGTCACAACAAATACTGGGGCAACTCGGAATACGCAAGCCTCTACCCGCAGACTTACGGCACATCGCTGGTGAACGGTGTCGTGGTCGACGACCCGGCACTGGCAGCATTGCGCGGCACTGCCGCCACTTCGAGCTCCAGCGAGTGGAAACAGGAGAGCTATCTCGTCAGCTTCTTCGGACGTGCGAACTACATCGCCTTCGACCGATACATGATCACAGCAACCGTGCGACGCGACGGCTCCAGCCGCTTCTACGACCACTGGGCCACCTTCCCATCCGTAGCACTGGGATGGAAGATCAATGAAGAAGCATTCCTGAAGAACGCCAACTGGCTTGACGAACTAAAGCTGCGCCTCGGATGGGGTAAGACCGGACAGCAGGACGGCATCGGCAACTACAACTACTTTGCCAGCTACAACGTGAACACCACCAGCACCAATGGCCTGTATCCCATCACTGGCATCGGCAACGACCAGGGATACCTCTATCGCCCCGATGCCTACAACAAGAACCTGAAGTGGGAGACGACTACCACGTGGAACGCCGGTCTCGACTTCTCGCTCTTCCGCAACCGCATCAGCGGTAGCGTAGACTACTACTACCGTAAGACCACCGACCTCATCAACACCGCCACCGTATCGGCTGGCTCGAACTTCCGCAACCAGGTCATCTCGAACATCGGTTCGCTGGAGAACAAGGGTATCGAGGCAGCACTGACCGTGCGCCCCATACAGACCGACGACGTGCAGTGGGAGGTGACGGCTAACTTCACCTACAACAAGAATGAAATCACCGAGCTCACAGGCGAGGGCGATATCATCATGACCGGTGGCATCTCAGCAGGAACGGGCAACCAGGTGCAGGCACACGCCGTAGGACATCCCGCCAACTCGTTCTATGTGTTCCAGCAAGTCTATGACGTCAACGGCAAGCCGCTGGAAGGCGTCTATGTCGACCAAAACGCAGACGGTGTCATCAACGACGACGACCGCATCTTCTACAAGAGTCCCGCCGCTCCCTACACCGCCGGCCTGAGCACCCGCCTGCAGGTGAAGAACTGGGATCTGGGAATCGGACTGCGCGCCAGCTTCGACAATTACGTCTACTGGGACCGGGGTGCAGGATTCTCCAACATCGCCATGCGCTATGACGCCTCCTTCAACTATCTGCAGAACGTCATTCCGCAGGCTGTGGAGAACGGATGGACTACCTATGACTATGTGAAGACCGACTACTTCGTACACAACGCATCATTCCTCAAGTGCGACAACATCACGCTGGGCTACTCGTTCAACAATCTCCTCAAGGGAGGCAGCTACAACGGCCTCACAGGACGCATCTACCTCGCAGCCACCAACGTGTTCACCGTCACGAAGTACGACGGCATCGACCCCGAGGTGTTCGGTGGCATCGACAACCAGATCTATCCCCGTCCGTTCAGTATCCAGTGCGGTCTGAACCTGAACTTCTAAATGGTACAAGAAAGATTCAAAAGTAAACGAAAGACATGACAACTATGATTTCAAGATATATCAAGACGATACTGCCCGTTGCAGCCATCGCGCTGACTGCCGGGATGAGCTCGTGCACGGGCGACCTCGACGTCACCCCCATCGACCCCAGCTCAACGATGACCCCAAGCGAGCCGGAGCTATACACGAAATGCTACGCCACAATGGCCCTTGCAGGCAACTATGGCGCTGACGGCGACTGCGACATCGACCGTCTGGACGGCGGCACCACAGGCTTCGTCCGCCAGGTGTGGAACGCCAATGAGCTGACCACTGACGAGGCTATCTGCGGATGGGGCGACCCGGGTATTCCCGAGTTCAACTACAACTCATGGGGAGCCAGCCATCCCATGCTGGAAGGCTTCTACAACCGCCTCTATGCCAGCATCACCTACTGCAATCACTACCTCGACGTATGCGCCGATGTCAACGCTGAACGGCAGGCAGAGGTTCGCTTCCTACGCGCGCTATACTATTATTATCTGTTGGACTGCTTCGGCAACGTGCCCTTCGCCACCCAGCTGATGTCATCATCGCCGGAACAGATCATGCGTGCAGACCTCTTTGCATGGATAGAGAGCGAGCTGAAGGACTGTATCGGCCAGATGCAGGCACCCGTGGCACGCACCAGCAAAAGCGAGGGCTACGGACGCGCCGACCAGGACGCTGCCAACCTGCTGCTGGCACGCCTCTACCTCAACGCTGAGGTCTACACCGGCACTGCCCACTGGCAGGAAGCCAAGGAGTATGCCGAGAAAGTCATCAACGGACCGCACAAGCTGTGGACCAACGGCAGCAACGGCTGGACGGCCTATCAGATGCTCTTCATGGGCGACAACGGCGAGAGCGGTGCCAGCGTAGAGGCCATACTGCCGCTACTTGGCGACGGACTCACCACCACCAGCTACGGCACCTCGATGTACCTGATGTCCTCCACCTGGAAGGATGACATGGACATTGACGGAAACTTCGGACTGGTAGGACAGTTCTGGGCCGGCAACCGCGCACGCCCACAGCTTCTGCAGAAGTTCTTCCCCAACAACGACGCTCCCGCCGTGAACATCAGCGATATGGTTGCTGCTGCCGGTGACGACCGCGCACTCTTCTACGGCATCGACCGCACGCTGAACGTTGAGTCGCCCAGCGACTTCGCATCGGGATTCTCAGTGGGCAAGTTCCGCAACACTTACTCGACAGGGGCATCTCCCCACAGCACGAAGTTCCCCGATGCCGACTTCTTCCTCATGCGTTCCGCCGAGGCATACCTCATTGCTGCCGAAGCTGACGCCCGCCTGAACAACGGCACCACCAGCAGCACCGGAGCAGGCTACATCAACCAGCTGCGCCAACGCGCACACACCTCAACTGTCAACAGCTACAGCCTGCAACAGATTCTCGACGAGCGCTCACGCGAGCTCTATTACGAGGGATTCCGCCGCACAGACCTCATCCGCTATGGCCTCTTCGCCGGACTGAACAGCGGCAGCTACGTATGGGAATGGAAGGGCGGCTCCGAGAACGGCGCCAGCCTGCCAGCCTACCGCAACCTCTTCGCCATCCCGGCATCTGACATGACGGCCAACAAGAACCTCAAGCAGAACGAAGGCTATTAATCACAGGCTAAAAGTTAAAAGAAAAGAACAACGATCATGAAGACAATATTCAAA
Organism: uncultured Prevotella sp.; assembly: GCA_905235325.1. GTDB lineage: Bacteria > Bacteroidota > Bacteroidia > Bacteroidales > Bacteroidaceae > Prevotella. Next base: position 4,293 of record CAJOLE010000109.1, read on the forward strand.
TCAACACTGATACTGGCCATGGGAGCTTTGGTCTTTGCCTCCTGCGAGGACGACAACGACTCCAACCCCACCATCGCCCAGCCGACGGCTTTCGTGCTCAACGAGCCAGCCATCACGGGCAACATCGACCTGGAGAAGACAAGCACCATTGTGCTCACCTGGTCGCAGCCTACGCCCTACAACGATTTCAATGCTCCCGTAGTGCCCACCTACTGGGTGGAAATCTCACCGACGGGACAGTTCACCAAGGCTTTCGATGCCAATGCCGAGGACAACAACGGTGCTGACTACTTCCAGCTCGACGAGACCTTCAACAGCGGCAAGAGTGTGGAAATCAATGCGCTGAGCATCAACCGTACACTTATCCAGATGCTCGGATGGACAGAAACCACTACGCCCGCCATACTGCCGCTCAGCATTCGCGTGAAGTCGGCAGTACGCGATGCATCGTTCAACGAGTACGGCACCATCTATTCCAATGTCGTCAAGCTGAGCACCGTACCTTACTATATGGAGCTGAAGCCTGCAGACCCGGAAATCTGGTACCTCATCGGCGGCGACATCGGCGACGGTGCATGGACCAGCGACATGCCCACCAGCTCGCTGCCCATGCAGACCGTGGAAGGTGCTGAGTACGACAGCAAGACGGGACAAGGCGAAATCACCTGGACTGGCTATCTGGCCGGTAACGGATTCAAGCTGAAGAAGACCCTCGACTCATGGGATGCACAGTGGGGACAGGGCGATGCCTTCGGCAGCTATCTGGAGAACGATGGCGGATCAGGCAACATCACCGTACCTGCTGCCGGCATCTATACCGTCACGCTGAACACCGCAACCCACCAACTGGACATCAAGGAGTACAGCGGCTCCGCACCGGTATTCAACGGCATGGCCATCAGCGGCTCGTTCAACGACTGGAGTGACACCGACATGGCTCCCGTACACACCTACGCCGGAGCCGAGAACCACGACTGGTATATCACCTATTCCTTTGCCGCCGGCGACGAGGTGAAAGTGAAGCAGGCAGGATCCTGGGACTTCAACAAGGGTGGAACATTCATCGACTACAGCCAGGGCATGTATGTCTATGGCGAGAGCAATGGCGCCAACCTCGTCGTCAATGAGAGCGGCACCTACACCATCGTCTTCAACGACATCACGGGATTCATCCGCTTCATCAAACAATAATCCACAACAGACTCATTCACAACAATATGACTAAGAAGATATTATCAATGATAGCACTTGTAGCGTCGGTAGCAGCATGCACCGACGACTACAAGGACTGGGCAGAGCCGCAGGTAGTGCCACAGCCCACCAAGGTGAGCTTCGCCGACGGCAGCATCCAGACCGTGGGCACCATCGACTTCAATAGTGTCACCGCCGAGCGCGTACAGGTGTGTGCCATCACCGCTCCCACTGCCACCGATGCCAGCTACGAGCCACAGTACACCATCGCCCTGGGAGACCAGACCTTCGACCTGGATGCCGACGGCACCATGACAGCCGCCAAGTTGCAGGACTATGTCATCGCCAACTATGGCCGTCGTCCCGTGGAACGTGTCGTCGATGCCACCGTCAGTGCATGGCTCAGCAACGGCACTACTACCGTGAAGACCGCCACATCGGGCGTCTTCCAGATAAAGGCCATCCCCGAGGCTCCACAGATCTCACGGAACTACTACCTCGTGGGAGGCACGCAGGACTGGGCTGAGTCCGCCAGGAACAAGACGCAGAAGTTCCAGCACAGCGACAAGGATGTGTACGAGGATCCCATCTTCACCATCATCATCAACGCTGCCGAGGGCGACACATGGTTTGCCATCGGCGACGATGCCGCCTGCGAGGCCATTGCCAACGACAATGACTGGTCGAAGCTGCTGGGAACGACCGACGGCAACGGCCAGAACGGCCTCACCGGAACGCTCGACTTCCGCTACAACCTCAGCGACGACGGCTCGCTGATGGTGCCCGCCGGAAACAAGTTCATCAAGGTGACGCTAAACATGATGGACTATACCTACGTCATCACCCCGCTCAGTTTCTCCAAATACTTCTATGAGATTGGCAACGAGAGCGGCTGGAGCACCTCACACCTCCTCTACAGCGCCGACAACGACGGCAAATACCAGGGCTACTACTGGCTGGACGGTGAGTTCAAATTCAAGCCCAATGCCGACAACTGGGACGACGACGTGGAGTATGTCAGCGGCAGCATGAGCGGAACACTCGTGACAACGGGAGGGCCCAACTGCCCAGACCCGGGAGCAGGCTTCTACCAGATCAACCTCGACATGAGTGCCATGACCTACAACCTTGTCAAGGTGGAGGCCGTGGGCATCATCGGAGGCTTCAACGGCTGGGGTGGCGACGTGGACATGGCTTACAACCAGGCTGAAGGCTGCTGGGAGGCTACCACCACCCTCGATGCCGATACCGAGCTGAAGTTCCGTGCCAACCACGACTGGGCCATCAACTGGGGCGGCGACACCGACAACCTCACGCAGGACGGTGCCAACCTCCAGGTCAGCGCCGGAACATACAAGTTCCAGCTCTACATCAGCTATGCCGGCAACAATAAGGTGGTTATCACAAAGCAGTAAGTTACGACAAACCCCAAAATGACCAAACTATGAAACATTACCAGAATATCTTAGCAGCAGTGGCACTCCTCATCGGAGTGACCACAGCTGCCAATGCACAGAGCGTAGAGGACAACTATCCCTACAATTTCGTCACCTTGCAGGGCGGCGTACAAGGCACGTTCACCAACTACGACTTTACCAAATTGCTCACTCCGCAGGTGGCCATCTCTGCCGGACGCTACTTCAACTCGAAGGTAGGAGCACGCGCACACTTCCAGGGATGGCAGATCAAAGGTGCCATCGACGACACTTATAAGTTCAATGCCATTACCGGCGACCTCGACCTGCTGCTCAACATGAGCAACATCATCAGCCCCAACCGCACGTGCGACAAGCTCGACTGGGTGCTGTTAGCCGGCTTCGGCGTGAACTACGGATGGGACTTCGACGAATTCAAAGACATGAACCGCGCCCTCTACTTTGTGCAGAACCCCGAGCCATGCGGCACGAAGCACAGCACCTACAACACCCGTATAGGCACGCAGCTGAACCTCAACCTCGG
>CAJOLE010000110.1 GCA_905235325.1 uncultured Prevotella sp.
TAAAAATTTCGGGCAGGTGTAGGAAGTGTCGGAAGTGTAGGATGTATCCTGTTATTCGTAACTACGTCGTTTTGATGCACGGGTCAGTAACTCAGCAAAACCATGACTCAACTTGCGAAAGTTGAGTAATTTGTTTGGCCGTTTGCTGGTTATTTCGTAATTTTGCAGCTTGAAAAAAGAAACAAGAGAAATGAAGGCCAAATCATTTATTGTTATATATATGTTGACAGCCACACTCCCGGGGGCGGCACAGTCGGCAGAGTCGCTGAAAGACTTTGCCGGCAAGACCACCGCTTCGACGGCATAGCCCCCGACGTGGCCCGCCTGATGATAGTCCGCGCCAGTCCCGACGGCGACGAGTACGACAAGGACATCGCCTCGAGCATCCGTTACGCCGTCGACAACGGTGCCCGCGTCATCAACATCAGCCTTGGCAAGTACTACTCGCCGCAAGAGCGCATGGTGAACGACGCCATCCGCTATGCGGCCGACCGCGACGTGCTGGTGATTTGTGCCGCCGGCAACAACAGCTACATACGAGGAACTGCCCGGCACCTACAGCCTGCACACGGGCGTCGGTGCCGTTGCTGAACTGACCATCCTGAAGGTGACGGGCGTGAACCGTAACTTCGACGCTGCCTCGACCAGCGAGAGCAATGTGGCTTACATTGGTGTCCGCACCATCGAGGACGAGGATGCCGACGAGGCTGGCACGATGCTGCTCGACGTCTACCTCATCGACTACGAGGCAACGAGCTTCGCTACCGAGCTGAAGGATTTTGATATGTACGGCCCCGACATGGAGGGCAACCCCTACATGGCTTACATGGCTGGTATGTACATCAACTTCATCATGAAGTAATTGTCTCTGGCACGGATTAACACGGACTTACACAGAATCTTCTTATTCTGCCGTGTTAATCCGTGCCTGATATTTCTGCCCCTGAGTCAGTCCTTCTCGTAGACGGCGATGTTGCCCTCGCTTTCCTGGACGGAGGCTTTGTAGCAGTAGGGGACGCGGTCTACCACCCAGCGGGCGAGGTTCTCGGCCGTGGGGTTGAAGTCGAGCACGTCGTTGAGAATCTGGTGGTCAAGCGGTTTCTTGACAAGCCGCTTAATCTCGCTGAAGTCAACGATCATGCCGTTGCGGTCGAGCTGCTCCGAGCGGCAGTAGACGATGATGATCCAGTTATGTCCGTGTACGCGCGTACACTTGCTCTCGTAGTCGAGGTCAAGCCTGTGGCAGGCTGAAATCTCTATTTTCTTCTGAAGATAATACATTTTCTCGATGTTTCGATGTTTCGTTAACAGATTAAGCCACGACGTCGCTGCCGAGACGGCGGGCGAGGAGGTCGCGCAGCTGCTGGGTGTCCTTGTATTCCTCCATCAGCTGCATGATGCGCTCCATGTCGCCCGTGGCCTGGCGCATGGCTGCCTGAATCTCCTTCAGCCGCTGACTGACGATGTCCATACGCAGGTCCATGATGAGGTGGACGACGCGCTGGCGCAGCGAGCCCTCGCGGGGCTTCAGCACGAAACGGCCGCCGAGCTGGTGGCGGTCGACGGCCAGCCGCGCCGCTGTCTGGCTCACCTCGATGTCGGGGTGGTTCATGAAGTAGCTCTCGGCCTTGAAGCCCTCGTCTGCGCTGTGAGCCACGGCCTCGGCCAGCATTCGGTTGTAGAGTGCGTTCGTGAAGGTCAGTCCGTCCTGACCCAGGTCGTAGGCGATGTACTGCGCCACGTTGAAGTTGACGGTGCTCCCGTCGTCCATCTCCACGTCGGCATAGATAACCTCCTCGCCGTGGCGGACGACCTCGCGCATGAGGAGAGGCTCACACCCGCTCGTCGCACCTCCCGGAGAGAGTGTCATCTGGCTACGCTGCTGCACATTCTCAGGCGGAGCGGCATTCTGGCCCACTTCCCCTTGCGGCGAGTTGGTCATGGGCTGGCTCTCCCTGATAAACTTGTTCATCGACGAAATCAGCGTCTGCTCCTTCAGTCCGAGGCGCGAGGCCAGGTCGCTGAGGTAAGTGGAGCGTAGGATGGCATCGGGGATGACCGATATGCTCTTGACGATGCCGCTGATGCCCTCGGAGCGCTTCACGGGGTCGCTGATGCCCTCGACGGTGAGGTGTGTCTTGAAGCCGATGAAGTCCTGCTGGTTCTGCTCGATATACTGCTTCAGCTCGTCGGTGGAGTGCTTGCGGGCGAAGGAGTCGGGGTCGTCGCCGTCGGGCAGCAGCAGCACCTTCACGTTCATACCCTCCTGCAGCAGCATGTCGGTTCCGCGCATCGCAGCGTGGATGCCCGCCTCGTCGCCGTCGTAGAGCAGTGTGATGTTGTTGGTGAACCGCCGCAGCATCTTGATCTGGTAGACCGAGAGGGCGGTGCCCGAGTTGGCCACCACGTTCTCGATGCCGGCCTGGTGCATGGCGATGACGTCGGTGTAGCCCTCGACCATGAAGACGCGGTCTTCCTTCACGATGGCCTTCTTCGCCTGGAAGATGCCGTAGAGCTCGCGCTCCTTGTGGTAGATGTCGGAGTCGGGCGAGTTCACGTACTTCTGCGCCACGCCCTTCGTCCGCGAGTCGAGCACACGGCCGCCGAAGGCCACCACCTTGCCCGAGACGTTCAGCCAGGGGAAGATGGCACGGCCGGCGTAGCGGTCATACAGTCCGCGCTCGCTTTCAATGCACAAGCCCGTCTTTACCAGGAACTCCTTTTGATAGCCCTTGGCCGTCGCTGCCGAGCAGAGTGCGTCGCGCCGCTGAGGCGAATAGCCCAGCAGGAACTTCTCGATGATGTCATCGCGGATGCCGCGGCTGCGGAAGTACTGCTTGCCGATGGCAATGCCGTCGGGGTCGTTCTTCAGCGTCTGGTGAAACCAGTCCTTCGCCCACTCGTTGACGATGAACATCGACTCGCGCTCGTTCTGCTGCTGGCGCTCCTCGTCGGTCAGCTCCTTCTCCACAATCTCGATGTTGTACTTCTTGGCCAGCCAGCGCAGCGCCTCGGGATAGGAAATCTGCTCGTGCTCCATCAGGAAGCCGGCGGGCGTGCCCCCCTTGCCGCAGACAAAGCAGTGGCAGATGTTCTTGGCCGGCGACACCATGAACGACGGGTTGCGGTCGTCGTGGAAGGGGCACAGACCCTTGTAGTTCACGCCGCTCTTCCGGAGCGTCACGAACTCACTGACGACGTCGACAATCTGCGCCGCGTCGATGATCTTGTCTACTGTCGCGCGGTCTATCATGCTCTTTTTTCGTGCAAAGATAAAAAATATTCCGCAAAACACCAAAGATTTCAAGTTTTTTTCTTACCTTTGCACCCGAAAAGCGCTACTGACGATGAGAATGAAGAAACTATGCACTTCGCTGATGGCCATTGGGCTCGCGCTGTTGGTGTTCCAGCTGACGGTGGGAGTGACCTTTGCACACTGTATGCACTCAGGCAGGAGCTTCATCGTCAGCACCACCGAGATGGCCGCCAACGCCGGCAGCATGATGCCCTCGCACGGCGACTGTGCGGGAATGCACTGCCACACCATGAAGCACCAGTGCATGAAGTACACCGTCGAGCATCTCTCGCCATCGGTCGAGGCGCCCGTGTTCCACCCTGACTTCACGGCCGTCCAGTCCCTGCTGTTCGCCGTGAGCAGCTATGTCTTACCCACGGCCGACGGTGCCGTACTCCCGCAGGACATATTCTGTCCTGACAAAGTGCCGATACCCCCACGGGCTTATCTGGCGCGCATCCGCATTCTTATCATTTGACTCCTCACACCGATTCTTTCCGAAGAAAAGGGCAGTACGCCTATGTCCTGCCAACAACGAGCCTAAGTTAACAAATGATATAGAACCAAAGATGACAATAAACAATAGTTTTATCAAGAAGCTGGTTGCCGGGCTGGCTCTCTGTGCAGCATCGCACGTCAGCGTGCAGGCACAGAACGACAGCGTGGCCACACTCGACGACCAGACACTGAAAGAGGTGCAGGTGGTGAAACGCCGCTCAAGCACTATCAAGCTGCGCAGCGTCGACAACGCCACACTCATCACGGGCAACGAGCTGCTGAAGGCTGCCTGCTGCAACCTCGGCGAGAGCTTCACAACAAACCCCTCGGTCGACGTGAACTACAGCGACGCCGCCACCGGCGCCAAGCAGATCAAGCTCCTGGGACTCTCAGGCACCTACGTGCAGATGCTCACCGAGAACCTGCCCAACTTCCGAGGGGCCGCCGCGCCCTACTCCTTAGGCTACACGCCCGGACCGTGGATGAAGAGCATCATGGTGTCGAAGGGAGCCTCCTCCGTGCGCAACGGCTATGAGTCGATCACCGGCCAGATCAACGTCGAATACCTCAAGCCCGAGGACGACGAGGGCGTCGCCGTCAACCTCTACGGCAACACGAAGAGCCGCCTGGAGGCCAATGCCGACGGCAACATACACTTAGGGCAGGTGAACACCGAACTGCTGGCCCACTACGAGAACGACTGGGGGCACCACGACGACAACGACGACGGTTTCCTCGACCAGCCCAACGTCCGCCAGATAAACCTGCAGAACCGCTGGGACTACCTCGGACCGGTGTACGTCTTCCACGGAGGCATCGGCGTGCTCGACGAGCAGCGCGACGGCGGACAGAACCACCACACCGCGCCCGACGTACACCATCCGTATAAGATCGACATCGACACACGACGCTACGAGGCATACATGAAGCACGCCTTCATCCTCGACGCCGACCACGGCACGAACGTCGCCCTGATGGCCAGCGGCTCGCTCCACGACGTCGATGCCGGGTACGGACTGAAAGGCTACGATGCCGACGAGAAGAACGGCTACCTCCAGCTGATGTACGAGACGAACCTCACCCCGCTGCACAACCTCTCGGCAGGTCTGTCGCTGAACCACGACTATTTAAGCGAAAAGCTAAAAGTGAACAGTGAAATGCTGGACGAGGCAAGCGAAGAGTTGGCGAAGTGGCGGGAGACGACACCCGGCGCCTACCTGCAGTACACGCTGAACATCGACGACAAGCTGGTGGCGATGGCTGGACTGCGCGCCGACCACAGCTCACACTACGGCACGTTCGTCACACCACGCCTGCACGTGAAGTACGCCCCCACAGACTACTTCACAGTCCGCGTCTCGGCGGGCAAGGGCTACCGCACGCCCTTCGCGCTGGCCGAGAACAACTTCCTCCTCTCCAGCGGGCGCCAGCTGGTGGTCGACGACCTGGAGCAGGAGCGCGCATGGAACTACGGCATATCGACGTCGACAAGCATCCCCCTCGCCGACAAGCTGCTGAAGCTCAACGCCGAGTACTACTACACGCACTTCAGCCGACAGATGGTCATCGACTACGACACCAACCCGCAGATAATCCATCTCACCAACCTCGACGGGCGCTCCTACTCGCACACATTCCAGGTGGACGCCTCCTACCCCATTGTCGACGGACTGGAGCTGACGGCGGCCTACCGACTGAACGACGTGCGCACCACCTACGGCGGCAAGCTGCGCGAGAAGCCGCTACAGAGTAAGTACAAGGGACTGCTGACGGCCAGCTACAAGACGCCGCTCGGACTGTGGCAGTTCGACGCCACCTTCCAGCTCAACGGCGGAGGACGTATGCCCGACCCCTACACCAAGGCCGACGGCACGCCCTCCTGGGACAACCGATTCCCCGCCTACGGACAGCTGAACGCTCAGGTGACGCGCTGGTTCCGCCACTTCTCCGTCTACGTGGGCGGCGAGAACCTGACAGCCTACCGTCAGGACAACCCCATCATCAATGCCTCCGACCCCTGGAGCAGCGAGTTCGACCCGACGATGGTGTGGGGCCCCGTCCACGGACGGATGTTCTATGCAGGCATCCGACTGAACTTCGGCAGGCGTCTCTGATAGCGAGCCCCCTAAGTTAGGGGGGCTGAAAAAGACCCTTTAAAAGAAATTACATTATTAACTAAACGGGGCAAAGAACGCTTGTTCAGACCCCCATCCCCCTAACTGAGGGGGCATAAAAAAGAATTATGAAAAAGTCATTCGTAACATTCGCCCTGATGCTGCTGGCACTGGGCACACAGGCAAAAGTCGTCAAGACGTTAGTAGTAACCACTCAGCCGCAGATGCACTGCAACGGCTGCGAGACCAAGATCAAGGGCAACCTCCGCTTCGAGAAAGGCGTGAAGACCATTGAGACCAACATCGACGAGCAGCGCGTCACCATCACATACGATGCCGACAAGACGAAGCCCGAGACGCTCATCAACGCCTTCGGCAAGTTCGGCTACAAGGCTACCGAGGTGAAGGCTGAGGAGAAGAAGCCCGAACAGGCTCCCGAAAAGAAATGAAAAACGGAGGTCGTGTCTGATACTTTTGACACGACCTCCTTTGG
>CAJOLE010000111.1 GCA_905235325.1 uncultured Prevotella sp.
AGACTTCACGATAAGTGATTGATAATAAACAGTTAATAAAAAATAAATATTTTCCAATTATTTGGAAAGCAACATAGAAGTTTCGCATTCGCTCAACTTCGAGGAGTAAAGAAGTTGAGCGAATGCGAAACTTGAATTACCTCACCATACTTGTTCCTCTCGAAAAGTGGTGAACCGTTACGTCTCTCTGCCCGTTTATCCGTTTCCTTTACTGTCCTATCCTTCCATACTTTAAAGGAAACGGCATTCTTGTTGTAGCCCTCCATTGCCGCAAGATTGCAGAGTTTACGAAAGCAGGTGACATTCTTGTTGATGGTGTTCGACATAAAGCCCTTCTTCTGGAGAAACTGCGTGAATCTGTCGGCGAAAGGCTTATCAATATCCTCAAAGGTTATTCCGACATCACAATACTCGCGAAGATAAGTGCCAAAGGTTTTCCATACTTGAACGGAGCCAGGCGAAGACTCGGAATTCTTGCCATGACTGATAGAACCATCGGAAATGCCAGAGAAGAAATATTCATAGAATTGGATGACATATTTCCTCGACTTTGCTTCTGCAATCTTTTTACCTAAAACCCGGCGCCTTTTGCCAAAAACCCGCCGCCTTTTGCCAAAAACCCGCCACGTTTTGCGTCATCGGCTCAGGTGTAGGGTCGGGTGTCGGTTCAGGTGTCGGTTCCACCCTCAGAGGGCGGTCGTCGAGGGCTGTTTTTCCCGATGAAACCGCTTTTTCCTGTATATATAGTTGTTATTCGCAGGTTTTATCCTACACTTCCTACACTTCCTACACCTAAAAATTTCGGGCAGGTGTAGGGAGTGTAGGAAGTGTAGGATGTCTTCTGTTATTCGTAACCATACGTATGATTCTATGCCTCGGTTTTAGTTACTGACCCCAACCCTGGTTGTTTTTAGGTACAACAAATTTGAACGTCGGGTTTGCATAATTACCAAAAAATCACCTACTTCTATGCAATTTTTACCTCTTCCATCTTACTTTTACACATTTTTTTTTATACTTTGGAGCAATTTTAAAAATTATTGTGTATCTTTGCAGCCGGTTCGTGTGGAAATTGGACTAATGTTGCACACTATTTGTCCTTTTCCTTTTGCATACAAATAGGATATAGAACAGGCAAACAACTAAGTATGTATAATTATGAAAAAGAAAAAATCTTTTGTTGGGGCTCTGACGCTCTCTGCAACTATCTGCTGCATGACGGCTTGCGGGTTGGACATCCCCAAAGAAAAACTGACTTCGTTCGAGACGATCTCCGTTAAGAAATCCGACGTTGAACTTCCCATGAAGTTCAGCGCAAAACTCAAAGGACAGGCCGACGTGATCATCACGCCACAGGTGAGCGGACAGCTGATGCGGATAGCCGTCAGCGAGGGCCAGCAGGTGACGAAAGGCGCCGTGCTCTTTGTCATCGACTCGCGAAACGCCCAGCTGGAGCTGGAAGCCGCCCAGGCTAACCTGCAGGCGGCAGAGGCACAGGAGAACTCGGCCAAGCTGGAGTACGAGTCGAACAAGAACCTGTACGAGAAGAAAATCGTCAGCAGCTATATGCTGGCCAACAGCGAGAACCAGTATAAGCAGGCTCGCGCCTCGGTGGCCCAGGCCCGTGCCTCGGTCAACCGCGCAAAGGTGAACCTGGGCTTCTGCACCATCACGGCCCCCGTGTCAGGCATTATCGGCGAGATTCCCGTCCGCACCGGCGACCAGGTGTCGCCAGGTTCTCAGCTGACCATGCTGAGCGGCAATATCAATATGGATGCCGAGTTCTCGGTGACAGAAGCCATCGTAGAGGATCTGGTGCAGTCGGGTATATCTAATGCAGACAAGCAGAAGTATATTGCCAACCTGCCTCCGGTGACGTTTGTGATGAAGAATGGTACGGAGTATCCCCATAAGGGGCGTATCACCAGTCTGACGGGCGTGGTCAATGCGTCTACCGGCTCACTCACCTGCAAGGCATCGTTCCCTAATCCCGAAGGCCATCTGTACTCAGGCATTCAGGGCACGGTTGTCATGACTTACTCCGAGAAGGACGTCATTGTCATTCCCCAGAACGCCGTCGTTCGCCTGCAGGACAAGTCGCTGGTCTACAAGGTGAAGGCCGACAGCACGGCTACGGCCATCGACGTGACGACAGAGGATGTGGGAAATGGCAAGGAGTTCATCGTGACAAGCGGCTTGAACGTAGGCGATAAGATAGTGACCGTCGGAGCCAATAACGTGACCGAAGGACAGCAGGTGCTGTTTTAAAGAGAAATGAGGAATTCTCTTTCATTGTTCAAATCATTATGAAGAATAATATCTTTATCAATAAATACGTGATGGCGTGTGCCATCTCGATAGTGATAGCCCTGGTGGGCTACATCTCGATGAGCACGCTGGCAGTCGAGCAGTACCCCGATATTGCACCCCCCACGGTGCTCGTCTCCACCAGCTACTCCGGCGCTGACGAGAACACGGTGATGAAGTCGGTCATCCAGCCCCTGGAAGAGGCCATCAACGGTGTGACGGACATGACCTATATGACGTCGAAGGCCTCGTCGAACGGTAACGTCAGCATCAACGTGTATTTTAAGCAAGGTGTCGATGCCGACATGGCGGCCGTCAATGTGCAGAACCGCGTGACCCGGGCCCAGGCCCTGCTGCCGGCCGACGTGAACAAGGTAGGCGTGCAGGTGATGAAGCAGCAGAGCAACATCCTGCAGATCTTTGCCGTGAAGAGTGTCGACGGCAAGTACGACGAGGACTTCATCTCGAACTACGTCGACATCAACATCAAGCCGCGCCTGATGCGCATCACCGGTGTGGGCAACGTGCTGAGCTTAGGCAATACCTACGCCTTGCGCATCTGGCTGAAGCCCGACGTGATGGCACAGTACGGCCTCACCCCTGACGACATCTTCGCCGCCATCGGCGGTCAGAGCTTCGTGGCGGCTACCGGCTCCTTGGGTGAGCAGTCGGAGAACTCCTATCAGTACTCCATGCAGTACAAAGGCACGCTGAAGAGCGTCGAGGAGTTCAACGACATCGTGCTGCGCACCAGCGGTGGCGGCATGCTGCACCTCGGCGACGTCGCCGAGGTGAAGATTGGCGCCATGAGCTATAACTTCACGTCGAACATACAGGACAAGCCCGGGGCACTCTTCATGGTGTTCCAGGCTCCGGGCGCCAACGCCACGGAGGTGAACGCCCGTATCAACAAGACGTGCGAGGAGATGAAGAAAACCATGCCTGCCGGCCTGGAGTTCGTCACGATGATGACCAGCGACGACTTCCTGTTCGCAGCCATTCACAACGTGGTCGAGACGCTTGTCATAGCCATCATCCTGGTGGTGCTCGTGGTGTTCTTCTTCCTGCAGAACTTCAAGGCCACCATCATCCCATCCATCTCGATTGTCGTCTCGCTGCTGGGCACCTTTGCCATTGTCTCGCTCGCGGGCTTCTCGCTCAACATCCTGACGCTGTTTGCACTGGTGCTGGCCATCGGTACGGTGGTCGATGACGCCATCGTGGTGGTAGAGGCGGTCATGGCCAAGATGGAGGGCGGCATCAGCGACGCCCGCGAGGCCACCCGCCAGGCCATGAGCGAGGTGTCAGTAGCCGTCGTCTCGTGTACGCTGGTGTTCATGGCCGTGTTCATCCCCGTGACGTTCATGCCGGGTACCTCAGGCACGTTCTTCACCCAGTTTGGCGTGACCATCGCCTCGTCCGTCGGCCTGTCGTGCGTCTCGGCCTTGACGCTCTGTCCGGCCCTCTGTGCCATTATGCTGAAAGTCACTGAGAAGAAAGGCGAGCGCAAGACCCTGACCTACTACACGAAGAAAGCCTACAGCGTGAGCTATAACGCTGTTTTCAACAAGTACAGCAAGAGTGTCCACAAGTTCATCAAGCGCCCCGTGCTGGCCTGGAGCCTGCTGGCCCTGGCTGCCGTGCTGCTGGTGTTCTTCATGAAGAACCTGCCGTCGGGCCTCGTTCCCCAGGAGGACCAGGGCGTGTTCCTGGCCGAGGTGCGCGCTCCTGAAGGCACCACCCTGCAGCAGACCCGCGAGATAGTGAAGCAGGTGGAGGCAAAGATCAAGAAGATACCGGAGCTGGAGAGCTTTGCCGTCTGCTGTGGCTACGGCATGGTCTCTGGCGAGGGCTCTAACTACGCCACCCTCATCGTGCGCCTGAAGAACTGGGAGGAGCGTCCCGGCATGAACCACCTGATAGACCTTGTCATCGGCCGTTTCTACTACGACTGCATGGACATCAAGAATGTGCAGGTGCTGCCCTTCCAGATGCCGCAGATTCCAGGCTATGGTACGAGCAACAGCGTGAGCCTGGTCGTGGAAGACCCTACCGATGGCAACCTGTCGGAATTTGCCAAGCAGACGGAGCACTTCCTGGCCAAGCTGACAGAGCGGCCGGAGATAGGCTCTGCCATGTCGTCGTACTCCGAGCGCTACCCGAAGTATCAGGTCGATGTCGATGCTGCCCAATGCGACCGTGCGGGTGTGACGCCGGCTTACGTGATGAGCACCCTCGGCTCCTTCTGCGGTGGTGCCTACATCGGCAACTTCAACCAGTTCGGCAAAGTGTACCGCATTATGGCTGCTGCCTCGCCAGAGTACCGGCTTGACCCCTCGGCGCTCCACAACATCTTTGTGCAGGTGAAGGGCGGCAAGATGGCACCCCTCTCCGAGTTCGTCACGCTGAAGGAGATCGTCGGCCCGTCGAACATTGAGCACTTCAACCTGTTCCAGAGCATCACCTGCTTCGTGACCGCCGGCAGTGGCTACACCGAGGGCGACGCTCACCGGGCCATTGCCGAGGTGTTCAAGCAGGAGATGCCCGCCACTGCCACCTACGAGTATAGCGGTATGTCGCGAGAGCTCGAGGAGGCTTCTGGATCGAATACCACCGCCTTGATCTATGTGATATGTGCCATCCTGATCTACCTCATCCTGGCCTCGCTCTACAACTCCTGGTTCACGCCGTGGGCCGTGCTGTTCAGCGTGCCCTTCGGACTGATGGGAGCCTTCGTGTTCGCCTATCTCGGCTCGCTGCTCCACCTGCCGGGCATGGACAACAACATCTACTTGCAGACGGGTGTCATCATGCTGATAGGTCTGCTGTCGAAGACGGCCATCCTCATCACCGAGTTTGCCTCCGAGCGCCGTGCCCAGGGCCTGAGCATCGCCGATGCCGCCTACGAGGCCTGCAAGGAGCGTCTGCGTCCTATCCTGATGACCGTGGCCACGATGATTATCGGCATGATTCCCCTCGTCATCGAGGGCGGTGCCGGTGCCAACGGCAACCGTGCCCTGGCTCTGGGCGTCATTGGCGGTATGAGCATAGGCACCATAGCCCTGCTCTTCGTCGTGCCGGCCTTCTTCATCGTGTTCCAGACGCTGCACGAGCGGTTCCAGGGGAAAGCAGAAATGAAAAGTGAATAGTGGAAAGTGGATAGATATTATGAGAACAAAAGATACTATAATGACTGTAGTTGTGAGCCTGACGCTCACGGGCTGCGGACTTTACGATAAGTACGAGCAGAAGGTAGAGGCTCCGGCGGATGCCTTCGGCTCGATAAAGAATGGCTCTGTGGGCGACGTGTCGCTGGCCCAGATGTCGTGGCGCGAGTTCTTCACCGACCCGCTGCTGCAGCAGCTTATTGAGCAGGTGCTGGCCAACAACACCGACCTGAACTCGGCGCGCATTGGAGAAGAGCGAGGCCTCGCTGCGGATGGCCAAGATGGCCTACCTGCCGTCGCTCTACTTCTCGCCGCAGGGCACGCTGGCCAAGTTCGACGACAACCCGTGGTCGAAGACGTACAACCTGCCGTTGCAGCTGTCGATGGACATCGACGTTTTCGGCTCGCTGACCAATAAGAAGCGTGCCTCGAAGGCCGTGCTCATGCAGACTCAGTTGCGCGAGGAGGCTGTCAAGGCAAACCTCGTCTCGACCACTGCCCAGCAGTATTTTATGCTCCAGCTGCTCGACCAGCAGCTGGCCATCCTGACGGCTACCGACAGCCTCTGGAACGCCTCGCTCGAGACGCAGAAGTCACTCTGGGAGAACGGTAAGTCGTACAGCACTGCCGTCAACCAGATGGAGTCATCGTACCTAAATGTGAAGACACAGATAGTCGACACGCGGCGCAACATCCGTGCCACCGAGAATGCGCTGTGCAAGTTGCTTGCCATTGTGCCCCAGCACATCGAGCGTAAGCAGTGGGGCACTTCGGCCCTGCATCATCCCGATACACAGGGCGACACCGGCCAGCGTATGTTCGACACGAAGTTCCTGAAGATTGGCGTGCCCGCCGCCATGCTCGAGCTGCGCCCCGACATCCGCATGGCCAACGCCGCGATGGAGGAGGCGTTCTACAACACCCAGGCTGCCCGTGCCGCCTTCTTCCCCAGCATTACGCTTAGTGGTACCGGCGGTTGGACGAACTCGGCCGGCGGTGCAGTTATCGACCCTGGCAAGCTGCTGCTCAGCTTTGTCGGACAGCTGACCCAGCCCATTTTTGCCCGCGGCAAGCTGAAGGCCAACCTCAAGATTAACCAGCTGACGGAGGAGGACCTGCAGAAGAAGTACGTGCAGACCGTCATCGATGCTGGCAACCAGGTGAACGAGGCGATGGCCGACTGTGAAGCTGCCCGCGAGAAGCACCAGTACTACCACCGTCAGGTGCAGGTGCTGCACGAAGCTTACACCGGCACCCACGAGCTGATGGACAACGGCAAGGCCAACTACCTTGAAGTGCTAACCGCCCAGGAGTCGCTTCTCAACTCGCAGCTTTCTGAGGCCATGAACATGTATAAGGGAGCCCAGGCGGTGATAGCCCTCTATATAGCCCTTGGCGGCGGCACAAAGTAAGCAAGGACTTGATAATCATAAAAATATGTAACATGAAAAAGAAGAGTATGCTTTTCGCCTTATCCATGTTTTTAGGAGTAGGCAACATAATGTCCCAAAACATTTCCTCGAAACAGATGGACGAGCGTTTCAATGACGGCAAGCTGCCTTACGGCTGGTTTGCCAGAGGTTGGGTAGTCAAGGACAACGTTGCCCAGAAAGGGGATGAGGAGGACTCCAACGGCTTCAACATTGAAAAACTCATGGGTGGAAGTGACGATTCTTACAACTATCTGATGACACCCCCCCTGAGCGTCCAGAGTGGTGAAGCGCTGGTTTTCTCGGCCAAGAAAGGCGATGACGACAGCGGCATCAGTTTGTTCTTGGGTGGCGACAGCGACTCCACCTTTGTTGTAGAGCGTGCCGTCTACGGTGAACACCGTTGGGTCAAGGTGGCCGACTTCACCTCGGAGCTTGATTCCACCTACAAGACATTCACCATCAGCGATACCGAAGCGGGCGAATACCGTTTCCGCTTCAGGGCAGGCGGCAACGTGATGATCGACTCTGTGGCGGGCTTCCATATCGACAACGATGCGCCAGACATCTACCCCACATACAAAGACAAGAACATCCAGCCCATCGACCTCGGTCTCTGTACCGAGGACACGACCTTGACGTTCTGCGTCATCAATACGGGTACTGGTACGCTCGGTGTGAACCTCTCGGCAGAGAGGCCATTTACCCTTGACCAAACGAGTGTGAGCGTAGCTTACGCCGATACGGCAACGGTCAACCTCACCTTCAACTATGCGCAGGGTCAGGAGGGCAGAAACAGCACGATGCTTACCTTTAAGCCGACCGACAGCCGCCTTGAGGAAATACCCCTTCCGATAGACGCCATCATCACTCAGTCGGGCGTATGGACTGAGGACTTCAACAGCAACAAGCTGCCTTACGGCTGGTTTACCGAAGGCTGGGAAGTAAAAGAAGGCGTGGCAACCGTGAAGGAGAGTGGCAGCGCCAATTCGATGTCGCTGTTTGGTGGCAGCAGCGAAACATATTACCTGATGACGCCTCCCCTGACCGTCAGCAGCGAGAAAGACGTTTTGCTCTTCTCTGTGAAGAAGTCCGACGGCGGTGGTATGGACTTCAGTTCTATGATCGGCGGCGGTGGCAGCAGTACGTCCTTCTTCATCGAGAAGTCAGTCTACGGTTCCGGCAAGTGGGAGATGGCCAAGGACTTCTCCGATGCTGTTGACACCGTCTTTACCACGCAGTGGCTGTCCAACATAGAGCCGGGCGAATACCGCTTCCGCTTCGTTTCTTCCGACAGCATCGTCATCGACTCAGTGGCGGGCTTCAAGATAGACATGAATGCCCCAGACCTCTATGTCACGCTTGACAATGCAGTCGTGAAGAGCCTCGACTTTGGTATGCTGAGGGCTGACACCACCAGCACCTTTACCGTCATCAACACAGGAACGGGCACGCTCGACGTTGCCGTTTCTTCTTTAGACGCTACACGTCTTGCCTTAGACCAGAGCAGCCTGTCAATAGCTGCCGGAGATTCTTTACTGCTTGGCGCCACCCTACTCCGCGACGATGAGCGTCAGGGCGAGGTGCGCGATATGCTACACTTCACGCCTGCCGATGAGCGGTTGAGCAGCCAGGCCGTAGCCTTCAGTGCCTACATCATCAAGTCCGACTCCTGGTCAGAGGATTTCGAACCCTTCTACGTCATAGAAGACCTGACGTTCCCCCGCCGTTTCCCTGAAGGCTGGGAGACCACCGGCTGGATACTTACCGAGAGCGGCGGCGACGACATAATGGCCATGTTCGGCGGCGGTAGCGAGGAGACGTCGTGGGTTGCCAAGACCGAGTCAAAGGAGTACGAGGTCATCACCCCGCGCCTGCAGGCCAAGCAGGGGAATCTGCTGCGCTTCACGGCCGATATGGGCGGCGGCTTCATGCAGATGTTCTCAATGTTCGGTATGGGCGGCGGCGACATTTCTTACCTTAATGTATATTATAAGAGAGACTACGACAAGGACTGGACGCTCTACAATACATACTTCGAGAGCGACACCATTGTGTTCAAGGCACCTTACTCCGGCTTCTACCAGCTGAAGTTCCAGGGTTCGGGCGTCTCGCTCGACGATTTCCTCGGCTTCAGCCTGCCCAAGGATTCCGAGTTTTTTCCCGATATGACTTTCAGCCTGGAAGTACTTGACGAACTCAATGGTCAGATATCTAATACGGTGTACGACCGTGTTGTCTCTGCCATCGTCAACGAAGACGGCACCGAAACGCCTGTGGCCTGCACCGTGAGCCTGCCCTACGACTTCGATCTCGACGAATACTACGCGCCGGGCACAGCACAGGCCTATCAGTTAGAGTATGTCGACACCATCTACCGCCAGTTTATCTTCAAGGAAATGCCTGACAACCGGTTGGAAGCGTGGAAGCCCTATTTGGTGGTTGTCAACCACGGCGACCTGCGGTTCAATGCCATCGACGCCTTGTTCACAAACCAGGTGCCAGAAGGTTCTCCTGTTTACGATTTCACAGAATGGTATGAGCATGGCACGAATACCGAGGTCGGAAAATGGGTGAGTGCGTACAGGGTCTTTATGATAGATGACGATAAACTGATTTACGGCTTGGGCAACGACGGCTTATGGCAGTTAATAAGGCGACAAACAAGTCAGGAACGTTTTTATCATTTCCGTGGACTCTTCTCCGCTAACAATTCCGGGTATCTGTTCTTCCCGTCCATGCCTTTCCGGCAGAATCCGGAAGTGGTTGAGTATAAACCCGACGACTTTAATGGAGCCAGAAGCTTCGCCACACGCTTCCACCAGCCTGACGGCGACGGCAATGGCGAGGTGGAAGAGAAAACAGGCCTGCTCTATATCGCCGACTTTGACAGTAACAGCACCACCGGCCTCACTCCTACCATCCGTACCATCGACCGCAACGGTAGAGAAAATTACTTCGACCTCGAGGGACGCCGTCTCAACGGAAAGCCTGAGAAGGGAATTTACATTGAAAATGGTAAAAAGCATATCGCAAAATGAAGCACTACAGAATAACACTCATGGCCGTCCTGCTTGCAATGGCTGGCAGAACAATGGCTGACAACAGCACAATTGTAGGCGACGTGACAGGCGACGGCACCGTTGACGCTTCCGACGTGACCACCCTCGCAGACTATGTCATTGGCCTCGGCAATCTCACCGACAAGGCTGCTGCCGACGTGAACGGCGACGCGAGGGTAGACATTGCCGACGTGGCAGCACTCATCAACATCGTTGGCCGTACCGCCAATCGCAGCGAGCTGATCAGTCTCATAAACAACGATGCCAAAGCCCTGGCAGATGCCCTCAATTCCGAATCGCTCAACGCCACATCGCAAGCCTTCGATCAGCTGATGTCACTGATTGAGCTGGACAAGAACTTCATTGCCAACATCAGCACCCTCTTCAAGACCATCTCCCTAAGGAACGCCCAGCTCAGCCTCACCCCCGTAAAGGCCGGTTCCGAGCTGGCCGAAATGGGCTACCTGGCATATATGACCGTCGACACCGGCAACTATGGCGTCCGGGTTATATTCGACGGAAAGGGAGGCTGCCGCGCTGTCTCGGCCGACAACCTGGAGTTCATCTTCCCCGCTACCGTCGACGGTATCGGCACGACGCTCTTCAAGGTGATTATGAAGCCCAGCAACAATTGCTATCAGACGGTTGCCGATGCAAACATCCCCGACATGGAGCATTTGGCGTTTATCTACCGCCTGCCGAAGTCGTTCACCATGACGCTGACCGCCCTCATCGACAAGAATGAACAGACACTCAGCGAGAGCGTCGTCAACATCGAACTGCCCGAGACGCCCGCGTCTGACTTTGTCAGTCTCGATGCCCCTTCGTTCAAGATAAGCGGCAAGCAGAACACCTATTTAACCAAGACGGGTACGGGGACGGGCACAGCCCTCGACTTCAGCCTCAGCATGGAAGGCGCCAATATGGTTTTCGACTATAGCTTCACGTGCGACGGCGAGGAGATCGTCACCAACAATGCCCAGATGTTGCTCTCGCAGCCCGGCAGCTTCATGGGGCAGATGGCCCAGAATGCCTTCAACATCGCCGACCTCAAGGCTTTCACCATCCGTATTCTGAACGACCTCACCCTGTCGGGCACCATTACCGACGGTGCGACGTTTGCAACCGATTTCGAGAAAGCCGTCAACGACCGTCAGCCCGACGCCCCTGACGACATCTTATACAAACAGGTAGAATCGCTCAACAGCTCGTCGAGCATTCAGCTCACCTCCGAAAAGATTGTCATGCCCGAGCCCGTCAGGTTCTGCTTAGTGAAGAAGGACAACCACTACACCGTCGAGTTAGGCATAAAGGATATATTCAGCGACGCCAACATCCCCATCAACCAGCTCGTCGACAGCGAGGTGATGGAGCAGCTCAACAAGCCGTTCAGCCAGTCGTTCACCCCCTCGGGAAATTCTGCAAGCTCCATTCTCAAGTTCTACTCTGTATTCATGCAGATGCAGCCCCTGACCGCAGGGAAATGACACCCGAAAGAGAGCAACCGTGAGAAGGTTGGAGGTTGATGGGCTGAATGGGCAGGCCCCGTGGCAGGCTGCACACACGGTAGCAGTAAACATAGTGACGGATAACGGGATACATCCTACACTTCCTACACTTCCTACACCTGCCCGACTTTTTTAGGTGTAGGAAGTGTAGGAAGTGTAGGATAAAACCTGCGAATAACAACTATATATACAAGAAAAAGCGGTTTCATCGGGGGAAAAAGCCCTCGATGACCGCCTTCTGTGGGTGGAACCGACACCTGAACCGACACCTGTGGTTGGAGGTGGGAGGTGGGAGGGCTGAATAGGAAAAGGCGGCGGGTTTTGGAGAAAAGGCGGCGGGTTTTGGGGAAAAGGCGGCGGGTTTTGGGATGAATGGGGAGGATGGGATGAATGGGATGGCGGTGATGAAAATAGCTTGGTACGAATGGAGATCGTACCAAGCTATTGTTAAGGATAACTTCACCTTAGCGGTAAGGGGACGCGGGG
>CAJOLE010000112.1 GCA_905235325.1 uncultured Prevotella sp.
TGCCTCGTCGCCTTCTGCCGACTCGCTGAAGTCAAGACGCGTCTCCACTAAGATATTGGGACTCTCCTGGCGACGGCCCACAAACGTGGGATGTTCGTTACGCGTCAGACTGCTTTGAGAACCTTTCAGCCGCAGATGGTCACCAACCATCTGATAATTGGCCGCCACGGGATTCTGGATATAAATCCACTCAGGACCTAAGGGGGCTTTGAAGTCGTAATAGTCGGGCAGTGCCTTCATGGGCACCTGGGGCAGTGTGGACACCTGCATCAGCGTGTCAACAGCCTGTCCGCCATTGACCACTGGCCACTGGCCCTTCTTCCACTCCACGGGGACAAGACAGGTCTCACGCCCCAGATGATGATAACTGCCACCGAAGTTGCGGTAGGCCAGGAATACCATCCACCAGCTTCCGTCCTTGGCCTGCACCAGATCGCCGTGCCCTGTTCCCTGAATCTGCATCGACTGCCCTGCCATTCTGCAGTTGGTCAGTATCGGATTGGCAGGGTTCGACTGATATGGACCATAGATATCCCTGCTGCGGGCGATGGTCAGTTTATGGGCCAGTTCGGTACCGCCTTCAGAGATGAGCAGGTAGTACCAGCCATCCTTCTTGTAGATATGCGGGCCTTCGGGATGCCGCCCACCCGTACCTCGCCAGAGCAGACGGCTCTCCGTGAGCTGCTTGCCGGTCTTGGGATCTATCTCGCAGAGCCAGATGCCTACATCGGGATTCGACACCATATAGCACTTGCCGTTCTCGAAATAGAGCGATGGGTCTATGCCTCCCTGCTTCAGCCATATCGGCTCGCTCCAGGGGCCGCGCGGATCCTTGGCCGTCACCATAAAGTTGCCGCCGTTACCCACGTTGGTGGTTATCATATAGTAAGTGTCCCCATCATAGCGGATGGTTGGGGCATAGATGCCTAACCATGAGGAGGCACCCTGCAAGGGGAGCTGCGACTCACGGTCGAGTACATTGCCTATCAGTTCCCAGTTCACTAAGTCCTTCGAATGGTAGATGGGAACGCCAGGGAAATACTGGAACGAGGAATTGACCAGATAGAAGTCATCCCCCACCCTGCACACGCTGGGGTCTGGATGATAGCCCGGTATCACGGGGTTTCGCAACTGCGCCCACGAACAGACGGAGAACAGCACGATACTGACAGTCAACAGCAGTTTCTTCATATTGATACGCATTAAACGGGTGCAAAGATACAAATTTAATTGGAACACAGAGACTCAGAGACACAAAGATTTATATTAAAAAAACAAAAAATCTCTGTGTCTCTGAGTCTCTGTGTTCCATTAAACAAAAAAATAAGCGTAACTTTGCCCCCATCATGGAACAAACGAATCAATACATCAAGCAGTTTCCCGAATTGTTCAACGGGAAGAAAATTCTCTATGTCCATGGCTTCGGCTCCTCAGGACAGTCGGGAACGGTAACCCGCATCCGAGAGGTGTTGCCCCGCGCCACGGTGACAGCCCCCGACCTGCCCATCCGTCCGCAGGAGGCTATGGAATTATTAAATAAGGTATGCGCACATGAGCAGCCCGACCTCATCATCGGCACCTCGATGGGCGGCATGTATGCAGAGATGCTCAGAGGCTACGACCGCATCCTCGTGAATCCAGCCCTGCAAATGGGCGACACGATGAAGGAACATGGGATGATAGGTGCGCAGCATTTCTCCAATCCCCGACAGGACGGCATCCAGGACTTTCTCGTGACGAAGGCTCTCGTCAAGGAGTACAAGGAGATGACAGACCACTGCTTCGAAGGCATCAACGATGAGGAAAGGCATCGCGTATGGGGACTCTTCGGCGACGAGGACACCACCGTCGATACCTACGACCTCTTCCGCAGTCACTACCCCACGGCTATCCGCTTCCACGGTGAGCACCGTATGAACGACAAGAGCTTCATGCACTCCGTGATGCCTGTCATCCGCTGGATCGACGACCGTCAGGAGGGGCGCGAGCGTCCCATCGTCCATATCGATGTCCGCACCCTCATCGACCAGTGGCATAAGCCCCAAAGCTCCTGCCAGAAGACCATCCGCACACTCCTGGAGTCCTACCAGCTCTACTTCGTCGCCCCGGCCTCGCAGGATCCGTCAGCCTATGCCGCGACACTGTCGTGGCTCTACGACTACATCAACGTCCCCGCCTACGCCCACACCGTGTTCACCAACCAGAAACACCTGCTCTACGGCGACTATCTGATAGACACCGCCAAGACCGAGGGCATGGCCACGCTCATACAGTTTGGCACTGACACGTTCAAGACGTGGGACGACATCGCCCTCTACTTCGAGCGGCTCGGCGGGCAATGACTACACAGCACTGTAGCCCGTGGTGGCGATGGTGCGCATCACGTCCTTGATGTTCATTTCGTTGTAGCCGTTCTGCTCCAGCTGGCGGCGGTTCTGCTCGAGGACGGCATCCTCCTGCCCGTTGTTCTTGTAGGTGACGTACTTGCCCTTGGCCTCGGCGACGAACCATCCCACGAGGGCAACGGCAATGAATGCCGCGATTGCAATGATTGTTGTCATAATGCTTTCCTTTCTTCTATTTTATGTTTGTTTCTTCTGGCAGGAGGACGACGCCCGTCTGCTTCTTGCCGTCCATCATGACCTTCAGCGGACGGTCGAAGCGCACGTGGCGCACGTACTCGGTCTCATCGACGGCGGGCATCGCGTCGAGGATGTCCTGGCGGAAGATGCCGTCGCCGGTGTAGGTATTGATGGTGAAGTAGCCGACACCGAACGAGGTGAGGTTCTGGAAGAAGTGGGTGCCCTGCGAAGGGTCCACGTGATAGTTCTTCAGTCCCGACTCCACGATGACGCGGGCCGCCGAGATGTGGGGCCACTTGACGGGAATGCCAAGCCAGTAGTCGGAACTGCCCCAGCGCCCCGGGCCCACGAGGACATACGACGAGCCGTCGTCGAGGAAGCGCTGGTTGATGCGCTCTATGTGTGAGGCAATGGTAGGGTTATTGGCGGCGGTGAAGTCCTCGCCGGCCTTGACGTAGACGACATCGCGGACATCCTCGGAGATGCCGTGGCCCAAGGAGTTGGCAGAGCGTAGCAGGCACTGGCTGTCGGGAATCTGCTGCAGGTCCTCGTCGAGCACCTGCTTGGAGTCTACGATGGGGCGTATCTGCAGCAGGTAGAGCGAGCCCGTCTTGTCGTCGTTCAGGTTGCATGCAAGTTCAATCTCTACGGGGCGCCGCATTTCCTCGGAGCCGTACTTCTGGACGAGTTGCAGCAGTTCGGGCAGCGGGAAGATGCCCTGCTGGAGCACGCCGCAGAAGGTGATGACCTTGCGCCCACCCTCGTAGATGCCGTCGCGGATGACCTGGTCGACGGGGTCGAAGGTCGAGGCGATGTAGGTGAGTGCGCCGTCCTGGTCGGCCTGCTTCACGCGGAGCTTCTTGATGTTGAAGCCGTCGTCAACCTTGAAGTCGGCACCGACGTGCGACATATCCAAGGCGTAGAAGCGGGTCTGCGTGTCGCGCAGGGCCGTCTCCATCTCCGATGTCTGGAGCACCTGCGTGGGGTGATAGGGCGAGACGCGCAGCGTCTGACCGCCGTCTACGATATATTTCCCCAAGCCTAAAGCCAGCGACGCGATGCCCTCCTCGGCAGTCTCGTCGCCGATGGGGTAATAGTTCAGCGAGCGCAGCACGCCCGAGAACGTCGGGTAATAGTTGTCGCCGTACTGCCGGCCCACGACCTCCTGCAGGATGACAGCCATCTTCTCCTGGTCGATGACGTTCTGCGTGGCAATCATATAGGCTTTCGAGTCCTTGTAGTAGACCGAGGCGTAGACACCCTTGATGGCACAGGCCAGCATACTCAGCATTTCGTACTTGTCCTGCAGGTAGGGTATCATATAGGTGGAGTAGATGCCGGCGAAGGGCTGGTAATGGCTGTCTTCCAGCAGTGAGCTGGAGCGCACGGCGATAGGCGACTTCACGGCATCAAAGAACGTGAAGAAGTCGGCTATCAGCGAATCAGGCAGCTGGGCCCGGAGGAAGTGCTGCAGGATTTCCTCGTCGGGAGCGTCGCTGAGGGCTATGGGGTAGAGGTTGTTCTTCTCCATGAACTCGTCGAAGAAGTCGGTGCAGAGCACGACGGTCTTAGGTATCGACACCTCAGCGCCCTTATACTGGTTCAGCTCGGGGTGGCGCTTGATGATGCGGTCGAGGAAGGCCAGTCCCCTACCCTTGCCGCCGAGCGACCCCTCACCGATGCGGGCGAAGTGGGCATAGCGGTCGAACTTCAGGCGGTCGAAGACGGCCACGACGCCGATGTTCTTCATGCGGCGGTACTGCACGATGGCGTCGAAGATAATCTGGCGGTGGGCGTCGATGTCCTGCAGCTTGTGCCATGTGACGTGTCTTAGGAATGCCGACACGGGGAAGATGGCGCGCGCCGTGAGC
The DNA here is from genome assembly GCA_905235325.1 of uncultured Prevotella sp. Classification (GTDB taxonomy): domain Bacteria; phylum Bacteroidota; class Bacteroidia; order Bacteroidales; family Bacteroidaceae; genus Prevotella. The sequence goes on from CAJOLE010000112.1 coordinate 4,454, forward strand.
CAGCGGCTCATGTTGTTGCGCATGACGTGGTAGCTGAGCGAGTCGGCGGGAATCTTGAAGATTATGTCCTGCAGGTCCTTCAGCGAGGTGATGCGGGCAATCTCCTCGTGGGTCTTCGGGTCGCGGAAGATGAAGTCGCCGAAGCCCATGTGCTCTTCCATCAGGTGGTGCAGGTCGACGTTCATCTTCGTCGAGTTCTTGTCGATATAGTGGAAGCCCTCGACCAGTGCCTTCTCGCGGTTGACGGTCTCCTTCGAGTCGAGGATCAGCGGCACATACTCGTCGCGCTTCCTAATCTCGCGCAGCAGCTTCAGGCCGGCCTCCGGGTCGCCGTCCTCGACGTGGCTCAGCCGCCCCGGCACCGACTTCATGGGGAAGCGCGTGTCCGAGATGACGCCGAGCGTGTTCTCGGGATACTTCTCGTACAGCTCCATTGCCTCCTCGTAGTTCGTGGCCAGCACCACCTTCGGGCGGCCGCGCTTGCGCTGGGCGGCGGCGTGGGGGTTCAGGGCCTCGGTAGAGAATCGCTTCGACTGCGCCAGGATATAATTATAGAGGTTAGGCAGCACCGACGAGTAGAAGCGGATGTTGTCCTCGACCAGCAGGATCATCTGCACACCCGCCTCGCGGATGTCGTGCTCGATGTTCATCTTGTCCTCGAGGAGCTTGATGATGCTCATGATGAGGTTCGTGTTGCCCAACCAGCAGAACACGTAGTCGAAGACCGACATATCCTCGTTCTCAATGCGCTTCGTGATGCCGTGCGAGAAGGGCGTCAGCACCACGCAGGGAATGTCGGGATGGGCAGCCTTCACCTCGCGGGCAACGGTGAAGGCATCGTTGTCGGCATTGCCGGGCATACAGATAACCAGGTCGATGTCCGTCGTCAGAAGCACGGCATTGGCCTCCTCGGTGGTGCTGACCTGCGTGAACGACGGCGGGTAGCGCATACCCAACTCCATATACTCGTCGAAGATCTTCTCGTCGATGCGCCCGTCGTCCTCAAGCATAAAGGCATCGTAGGGGTTGGCCACGATGAGCACGTTGAAGATGCGGCGCGTCATCAAGTTCACAAACGACACGTCGTTCAGGTAGAATTTGTTCCACTCCTGTGGTATCTTGCTCGTTTCGTCCATTGCCATTGTAAGTTTGTGTGCAAAGTTACAACTTTTTCAGATAATTCACGCCATTCCCGGAAGAAAAGTGTCGGGCGGAGACTGTTTTTTCTGATAAATTGTGTAACTTTGCACCCACGAACGAACTAAAACTATAATAACGGTATGAAGAACATCCTGACCACTATCGCCTTTGCACTGGGAGCCTTACTGCCGGCAACAGCAGCGGAAACGCTGCCGCTCATCCAGAACGTGGACGCATACGAGAACACGACGCTCAACGGCATTCAGGACTACTACAACCGCAAGGGACTCGTCAGCGACAAGGGCGAGAAGAAGAAGGCCTTCTACGTGCTCAAGGAGTGGTACGAGGGAAAGTAACTTGTGCGGCCACCTGTGGATCTCGCCCATCGCCATACAGAATTTTCAAACAAATATCACAAGCATTATGAAGAAACCATCATTAACCACTCAAATTGCAATAGCCTTAGTTCTGGCTATTGTCGCAGGATTGCTGCTGGCCGATTATCCTGACTTCGTGAATGAGTATATCAAGCCCTGGGGCACTATTTTCCTAAACCTGCTGAAGTTCATCGTCGCGCCTCTGGTGCTCTTCTCCATCATGGCCGGCATCTTG
>CAJOLE010000113.1 GCA_905235325.1 uncultured Prevotella sp.
GGAGGCGCACTAATTTTTCAGCAATTTCCTTTGCCGTTTCAGAAATAATCACTATCTTTGCCAGCAGAAAACGAAGAGTGCTTATGTTGGACAGAACACAGACAATAGAGAAACTGAAAACTACTCGCCAGTATCTTGACGAGCACTACGGCGTACACTCCATGATGCTCTTCGGCTCGCTGGCCCGCAACGAACAGCGGGAGGACAGCGACGTGGACATTTGTGTAGAGATGGTGCCCAACCTATTTAATCAGGCAGGAGTAAAAATCTATTTACAGGAGCAACTTGGATGCGACGTAGATGTGGTGCGAATGCGAGAAAACATGAACCCTTTATTTAAACAGCAAATCTTGAAATATGGAATTAGAGTCTACTGAAATGGAAAAAGGTCATGGGAGCAAGAGACATCATGGCCCATCATTACTTCGAGGTTGATGCAGATGAGGTGTTCAGCATAGTAAAGAACGATTTGGAACCGCTAAAGAAAGCCATTGACTTTTTCAAGAGTCAACTGTTCCCTGAGTCGCACTAACCCAACACGATGCCCGTAAAGATGCGGCCGGAATTGATGCCGAGGCGGCGGGCAGAGAAGTAGAGGTGTCGGGATGCTGGTAGGTGCAGATGGGCAAGACGCTGATTTGGGCTTCGGGAACGCCGGAGGCGCACTAATTTTCCAGCCATTTCCTTTGCCGTTTTAGAAATACAAACCTCTTCAACCGGATATCAAAATATATGTCCTGCTCCATTTTTGTCATGAAGCAGGACATAAAAGATTTGGTTAGAAATCAGAACAGATCATCACGCCTCGGGATGAAGGATGTACACCTACACCACAGAAGATTGGTTAATTGCTGCTCAGCACTGGGCGTATCGGGAAGCCGACGAAGCGGTTTCTGTCGGCGGAGACGGGTTCGACGTTAAAAGCGAAATAGAGGATGTGCGCATTGTCAGCAGCGTCGGCGTCGGCGTTGTGCGACGACGACCAGTAGTAGCCGACCGAGCCCTGATCATATAACCTATTGCTAGTGCGATAGCCGGCGGCGGGCAGGAAGATTGACATGTCGGTATAGCCAGGCTTCGTGCTGGTGAACCTATAGCCTGATACACCTGAATTGTTATAGTTCGTTACCCACTCTTTGTCCGTGTTTTCCACTAACTCATTCACCTCCTCAAGGGTCGGCATACGCCATGAGCCGCGTAAGATGGCCGTCGCTGCGTCGTCGTCGGCCGCAAGCGTGGCAGGACCTGAAGCGTATTTCGACCAAGAGTGCGTTGTGCCGTCGACTGTATAGTATGGTGTGTTTACCCAACTGAAGTTGTGGCCGTCTGATGTATCAGTACTGCTATACCCCGTGGTCTCGCCCCACGCGAAGAACAAGCCGTAGCCGGTCGCGCTCCCGGCACCCAAGTTCGTGCTGGCCCACTTCACTGACAGCCCCAGATCAACGGCCAAAGCGACAACCTGCGTCTTCTTCACGTTATACACCTTGCCTTCGAGCGTCTGGTTGGCACCAAATGAGATGGGATCCCTATAGCCCATCGTCACCGTTGCACCGTTGAGCGTGGTGCCTGCTGCTACGGGCAGCACAAACTTGGAAACGACCTCCCCTTCCTCGGTCGTGGTGATGACATTGCCGCTGCAGATGCGAGAGCCGTTGTTGCTGACCACGGCAGAGAGCGAGGTTTTATCTTTGGTACCGTCCTTGAAGGTAATCATGAAGTTAAGGAAGGCGGTATGCTGCGACAGCTTGAACGACTTAGCGCCGTAGGTCGATGTGCCCGTCAGGTTGCTGTACTTCTCGACGGCATCCTCCAAGAGGAAGTAGGAATTTGTGGGATAGTTCACCGTCACGGCATTCGTTGTCGGGTCGATGGTCACCTCGGCGCCCATGTCCTTGTCGCCAGGTCTCTGCTCTGCGCTCACCAGCGTGGCGGTCAGCGAGAGGTTGCTGGCAGGCGTACCGGCGCCCGTGTAGGTCAGGTCGCCAGAGAAAGTTGCGCTGGCCGTTCCGACACCGTCCTCAATTTCGAGTACGCCCTTGATGTCCGTGCCCGTCACGTAGAGCTTATCACCCGCTGCGAAGTAGAGCGTCTTCATGTCGCTCGCCACGGTGGCCCGGGTGCCGGCAGCCTCGCCCTGGCCTACGGTCACGGTGTAGGGGATGGTTTTTACTGTGCCCTGCTGTGCGGGCAATTCGATGGCACTGTCGTCGTTCGTGCAGGCAGTCATCGCGAGGGCAGCCGTCATCGACAGCGCAGCCCATAGCATATTCTTTGCTCTCATTGTCGTTTACTGTTTTAAGGGGTTAATGACTAAAGATCCTCGGGGTCTTGCATGGGGAAGAGTTCTCCACCTGCACTGCCAGCCAGCAGTTGGGCCTGTTGATTCAACATGACGACTTGCATCGTCGGCTTCTCATAAAGTTTCTTCTTCATATCTTTGATTATTTTATAAGTTAAGAATTTTCCAGTTTCGCGTACAAAGGTACAAAGAATTTGGTTAACACGTGTTACCACCACCCTAAATAATGTTACTTATTTGTTAAAATGTCATATTTCCCCTATGCAAATATGGAAATTAGCACAGAATCTTGTAAGAAACGAGTCAAGAGTCAACTGTTCCCTGAGTCGCACTAACCCAACACGATGCCCGTAAAGATGCGGCCGGAATTGATGCCGAGGCGGCGGGCAGAGAAGTAGAGGTGGATGCTGGTAGGTGCAGAAGGGCAAGACGCTGATTTGGGCTTCAGGAATGCCGGAAGAGAGGAGTTGGCGACGGTTGCACTCGGGTAGGTCGATGTGCCATTTCTCACCGTAACGGCGGCTGATGGGTTCCATCGCGAAACCTGCGGCGGCAAAGGCTTCGTAGACTTCATCGCCGACCTCAAAACTCTCGACGTGAATGCCGGGGCCTATCTGGGCAATGATGTCGGCGGGACGGGAGCCATAGACGGCAGTCATCTGTGCGACGGTTTTTTCAACGATGCGCTTCACGGTGCCCCGCCAACCGGCGTGAATGGCACTGACGGCACGACGCTCTTGGTCACAGAGCAGCACAGGTATGCAGTCAGCCGTCGAAACGCCGATGCAGAGTCCGGCGACGTTGGTCATCAGCGCGTCTACGCCTTCAAGCTGCGACTCGCACGACGGACCATCAACAGCCACAATCTCCGTCTCGTGAACCTGATGGGGCATCAGCAGGCGGTCGTCGTCAATTCCCAGCAACTGGCAGAGTAGGGCACGGTTCCGACTGATAGCCTCCGCGCTGTCACCGCAATAGCGGTTGATGTTGAACTCGCCGTAGCTGCCCGCGCTGCAGCCGCCCTGCCGCGTGGTGCTGAACGCCGTCACACCCGGGGCTATGTCGTAGAAATGCAGTACTGGCAGCATCACCGACTCACTATTGCTGCCGACGGTAGATAATCTTGCCGTCACGGTCGATGTTGTGTCTGAAGCCCTTTTATCGCGGAGTAAATATTGGTATCGAAGAAATAAGGGATATGCGACTCGTAGAGACGGTCATTCAGCGTCCTGATAGAACGTCTGGTCAGTCCTTCGCCTTTCAGCGAGAGGTCAATATCAGAGGCTGCCCAGTAATCACCGCGAGCCCGAGACCCATAGAGCACTGCCTCCTCGATTTCAGGAATCGAGGCCAGAATCTCCAATAATTCGTTATATGAGCGTTCTGTCAGTCCGTACATCTTGTATCAACATTCAGTGTTCAGTATATCCATCTTTACCCGCAATTCGACAAAAAGTGGGTAGTAGGTATGTACGATATCGTCGACCACATCTGTCATCGCCGCCTCATCATACAAGTGAGCCGTCTGATTGCGTGCGTCTATCATGTCCATCCATGCTTCTCCATTGTCTATCAGCATCAAAGAAGAAGCGTGTCTCACCACGTCGCGTGAGCCAAGGATCTGATTGATACCGTTTTCTTTCTCGTAGCTCATCAACAGCTTCCAACCCATCTCGAAAGTAAACTCAAAGCGCTTGACAAGGCTATCGCGTTCAAAATCATTCAGCACACGAGAATTATACAGACTGACTGTCTCTGCCAGCCTATTTAGTGCTTTGGTAAAAATGGCGAGCCGCTGCACCCACCTTGGTTTTCTCTCTGATTCTTCCATTGCTGTTTAGAGGGTTTAACATGCTGTTATCAGGGGCAAAGATACAAACTTTCCGCGAATTGTGCAAGTTCGTCTGAAATATTTTATGTAGAAGTTTGGAAATATCGCCTTTTATTTGTATTTTTGCACCAAACTTCAAAAGACAACAGAATACTTTGACAATGAATATCGGAGACAAAGCGCCCGAAGTACTGGGCAAGGACGAGCAGGGACGGGACATCCGTCTGAGTGACTATCGTGGACGTAAGTTAGTACTGTATTTCTACCCGAAGGACAATACCAGCGGCTGCACGGCCGAGGCCTGCAGCCTGCGCGACCACTACGAGGAGCTGCAGGGTAGGGGATACGAGGTGGTCGGCGTGAGCAAGGACTCTGCCGCCTCGCACGTGAAGTTCAAGGAGAAGCACGAGCTGCCCTTCCCGCTGATTGCCGATGTCGACAAGACGCTGATGGAGGCCATGGGTGCCTGGGGCGAAAAAGTGATGTGCGGCAAGAAGACGATAGGCACCATCCGCACCACTTTTATTATTAACGAAGAAGGTATTATCGAGCAGATTTTTGCCGGCAAGCAGGTAAAGACCAAAGAACACGCCGAACAGATTCTGGAGAAGTAAGCTGTAAGAAGTGGAGAATAATTTTCTTAGCCAATTCCATAAAACGGCGTTCCTGTCGACCAACGCCCCGAAGGGACAGGGCAAGACGAGCGTGCTGTTCCGACTGACGTTTGATCGCGGAGCCGTCGTGAGCGTCGTCGACAGTCAGGGCAACCCCGTCTCGCCCGACTACAAGCAGTATCAGGGTGAAACATTCAACGTGCTGCGCATCATCAACAACATCAGGCAGGAGCAGGCCATGCGCATCAGCTGGGACACCGACGAGGACAACGGCATCCGCCTGCACGACTATCCCTACCTGCTGTTTGCACTGCTGCGCTGCGACAACCTCGTTGACAGCCAGCTGAAACCCCTGAAGGTCAGCGATACGCCCGCCACGGTACTGCTGCAAATCACCACCGAGAACGGCCACTGCACGCCAGCCCTGTCTGCCCGCTGCGAGGGGCTGCCGCCTCAGCCGTTCGAGCTGCTGAGCGACGTCTTCGCACTCGCCGGCGACACCGTCTACCCCATACCATCGCTCGGCGAGAACTACCTGCGCATCGGGTTGTTCAACGAACGGTTTCCCCGGACGCTGTTGGAGCAATACCTTTCCGTGTTCTACTCCTATATCGACAACGTCGACCTCGACTTCGAGGACTACCAGTTAGTGCGCTCGGAGCAGGCCATAGAGACCGTGCCCACGATTATCATCGAGAAGGTTGACGGCGACATGGCCCTCTACCTGCGGCTGACGCACACACTGCCCGGCACCGACACCGAATTTGCCGAGCGCTTCGACCTGACCTGCTTGGCCACGCTGACGATGGAGCACCAGGTGCTGCTGCGCCACATCGTTCACACCGACGAGGCGCAGGACGAGGCAGAGCTGCGCAAGACCATCCTCGCCTACGCCCCGACGAAGACGGCGGCCAAGGACGTCTGGAACGACGGCGGCGAGTTCATCATCCCGCAGGACGTGGCCGGACCGTTCCTGCTCCAGGCGCTGCCTCAGCTGGTGCGCCGCTACCAGCTGCTCGGGGCCGACCGCCTGAAGGAGTACAAGGTGAAGCCCATTGCGCCGAAGATGAACCTCAAGCTCTCGTCGGGCATCGACTTCCTCGAAGGGTCGGCCACCGTCAACATCGAGGGCGAGGAGATGTCGCTCCGCTCGTTCCTGCAGCAGTATAACAAGCAGAAGTACGTCACGCTCTCCGACGGCCAGCGCGGACTGGTCGACGAGCAATACATGAAGCGCCTTGAGCGCATCTTCCGTAAAGTGGAGAAGGGCGACAAGGTAAAAGTGTCGTTCTTCGACCTGCCCGAGATTGAGAGCCTGCTGGCCGAGAAGCTTGAAGGCCAGACCTTCAGGCACTACCGCGAGTTCTACGAGGGCTTCAACCAGCTGGCCTCGAAGCGGCTCTCGACGACGGGCGTCAAAGCCAAGCTGCGCAACTACCAGAAGGAGGGCGTGAAGTGGATTAACTACCTCTACGACAACAACTTCGGCGGCTGCTTAGCCGACGATATGGGCCTCGGCAAGACGCTGCAGACCATCACCATGCTGACGAAGGTCTATCCCAAGCAGAAGACCCCCTCGCTCATCATCATGCCCCGCTCGCTGCTCTTCAACTGGCAGGACGAGCTGCAGAAGTTTGCGCCCCAGCTGACCTACTACACCTACTACGGCCAGCAGCGCGACCTCGGGGAGGCCATGAAGCAGCAACTCATACTGACCACCTACGCCCTGGTGCGCAACGACATTGAGCTGTTCCGCGAGCAGGAGTTCCACTTCATCATCCTCGACGAAAGCCAGAACATCAAGAACCTCGCCTCGCAGACCACCCAGGCCGTGCTGCTTTTAGACGGCCAGCACCGCCTGGCCCTCAGCGGCACGCCGATTGAGAACAACCTCACCGAGCTATACTCACTCTACCGATTCCTCAACCCCGCCATGCTCGGCTCGCTCGACGACTTCAACCGCCAATATGCCGGCCCCATTCAGCACGGCGCCGACAAGGAGGCCACCGAGGCCCTGCGCCGCAAGATCTTCCCCTTCATGCTGCGCCGCCTGAAGAAGGACGTGCTCAAGGAGCTGCCCGACCGCACGGAGCAGACGCTCTACGTCGAGATGGAGCCCAGCCACGCCAAGTTCTACGAGGAGCGCCGACAGTACTACCAGATGGCCATCCAGCAGAGCATCAAGGCGCAGGGACTGGAGAAGTCGCAGATGATGATGTTTCAGGCACTCAGCGAGCTGCGCCGCATCGCCTCCGTGCCCGAGAGCCTCAGCGACGGCGCCATCGCCTCGCCGAAGATTCCGCTGCTCTGCGAACAGGTGGAGGAGCTGGTGGCAGGCGGCCACAAGGTGGTCATCTTCTTCAACTTCATCGCCGGCATCGAGCTCGTCGGCGAACGGCTCACCGACCTTGGCATCGACTACACCACCATGACCGGCTCCACACGCGACCGCCGAGCCGTCGTCGAGCGATTCCAGAACGACGCGGGCTGCCGCGCACTGCTCATGACGCTGAAGACGGGTGGGGTAGGGCTGAACCTCACCGTGGCCGACACCGTCTACATCTTCGAGCCCTGGTGGAACAAGGCCGCCGAGGAGCAGGCCATCAACCGCCTGCACCGCATAGGCCAGAAAGCCAAGGTGCTCAGCTTCGCTCTCATCACCCGCGACACCATCGAGGAGAAAATCCGACTGCTGCAACAGCAGAAGCAGGACCTGGCCGACAGCCTCATCACCGGCGACGCGGCCATCACCAAGCGGCTCACCGAGGAAGACATCCAGTACATCTTTGGAAAATAACTGAAACATGGCACAGACAGACATATTCGGAAACAACATACCCACACTGCCCAGCCTCGTGCTCGAAGAGCCTACTGCCGACCAGTGGAGCGCCATCACCGACTTCCTGGAAAGCCGCTCAACCAAGAACCAGCTCCTCAGCTATGCCGAGACGTTCATCCCGTGGTTCAGCAAGTATGGCAAGGTGATGCGCACTACCAGAAACGGCCGCGTCGTAGAGGCTACAGAGGCCACGCTGATGACGAAGACCAACTCCTCGAAGCATTGCATTGCCCAAGGGCTGGCCCTCGTCCTGGCCAGCGAACAGAACTTGAAGATGTACGTCGACACGATGAGCCAAGAACTTCAAGAGCTGTGGCGCACGCTGCTCTTTAAGCTGTTTGTCTCCCAGAAGGAAGCCAAACAGATTCTCAAGACCACCAGCGACCTGTTCGGTAAGCAGCGCTCGTACTATTACTATAACGACAAGGTTGTCTGGAACAAACGCGAGTTTGGCTGGTTCACTACCGGCAACTTCCGCTCAGCCGAGGTGGGGCGCTATGGCTACCGCGACTATGAAGCCTACATCACCGTCAGTCCGGCTATTCACGCCCTGTTCATACCCATCTTCTTTCCGGAGACCTTTGACCAGGAGGTTGGACTCAATAATCTGCCAGAAGGGCACTACCGCACGGTCAATCTCGAGACTGACAGCCACGCACACTTCCAGCTGTTCTGCGGACTCTACCAGCAAGGCGAGTTTCCCCTGAAGAAGAAAGGCGTAGGCGTGACCGACATGAAGCGTGCCCAGAAGAAGCTCGCACTGGCCGAGTTCTTCCCTGGCGACACGACGGAGTTCCGCACCAACCTCCGCGCCTTCTCTTATATTCAGCTGCTAACCCTTGCCAGGCAGTTCCTCGTCAAGAGCAGCAACCCCACCTACGAAGAAACGATGCGGCTGTTGCTATGCAATTTTTCCAATCTCCACTATTGGTTGGTCGGCCTGCTCTATCCCCACATCAAGGGGCTGCGCCAGCAGATGACCGACTACGGCAAGCATAGCAAGCTCTGCAACACGATGTTCACCTGGCTTCGCGAAGAGCCTGACCGCTGGGTCAGCATTCGCGACATCTACCTGAAAATCTACGGCATCGAGAACGGTGAGAACACCCAGCGCTTCACCACACTCGTCTTCCACCCCAACGACGAACAGTCGAGCACGCAGATGACCAATGAGTACACGGGGAACACCATTGCCGCCAACAGCTATGCGATGGAGTTCGGCTACACGGGACTGCAGATGTGCGCCTTCCTCATGGCCAGCGTCGGCACTGCCGAGATTGCCATCAACGAAGACAAGAACTTGGGGCTGTCGCCCTTTGATTCGCTCGAGTTCATCCGCCTCACGCCCTTAGGCCGCTATGCCCTCGACCTCACTGACGACTATGAGGCACCTAAGCAGGAGCACGTAGCCTACTTTGAGCTCGACCCAGACCGACTCATCATCCGATCGCTCGTAGAGCCTAACCCCTACGCACAGCTCCTGACTGACACCTCGCACGCCATCTCGAAGAACCGCTACGAGACGTCGGCTCTCTCCTTCCTCGCCAACTGCCACACCAAGACCGACGTCGAGTCGAAGATCAAGACCTTCCGACAGTTCATCTCCGACGACATACCGCCGCTCTGGCAGCAGTTCTTCAAGCAGCTGCTACAGCACTGCCACCCACTGAAGGAAGACAAGACGGCCTACAAGCGCTACACGCTCTCGCCCGACAACCGCGACCTCGTGCAGCTCGTCACCACCGACCCTACACTGCGCCAGCTCGTCATACGCGCCGAGGGCTACCGCATCATGGTGAAGCAGGAAGACCTCAAGAAGTTTGAGACCCAGCTCAAGAAGCACGGCTACCTGCTGTGAGGAGGCACCGCCTGCCCGAGCGCCGAGTTTTCGGCCTTTGGCGGATAATCATAAAAAATCCGCCACAAATGCTTGCTAATTCCAAATTTTTTCGTAACTTTGCAACCGAAAGCGTGGCGTGCAGGCTGGTCACACCTGCGGCAGCAGCGGGTAAGACACCTGCGCACCAATGCCAAGCAGAGACTTAATACAACAATTTGTTATACTTTTATAAAGAACTGCCAATGAAGTACCATTTCAAGCAAAACAGCCATTTCATGCGGTCTGTCCTGCTCCTGACGCTTTTCGCGGCGGCGGTGCTCACCGCCCATGCCGACGGCATCGGAATCAGGACAGTAACGCTGACGGTGAACGGCTCGCCGATGGTGTTCAGCCTGGACAAAAAGCCCGTCATCACCTTCAGCGACAATCAGCTGCATATCACCACGACCGAGACAGAAGCCACACAGGACGTGGACGTGACCAAGGTTAGCGTGGTAGTAGAGTTCAAGGGCGCCCCTGACCGTGCCGATGCCAACGGCGACAACGTCATCACAGCCGCCGACATCAACGAGGTGGTCGACCACATCGTCGGCAAAAATGAGGCAAAGGAACCCTGGGGTGCCGACGCCAACGGCGACAACAAAATTGATGCCGCCGACCTGACAGAGATTATCAAACAAGTCACCAATCATTAAACACAGACAAAAACTATGAACAAGAAATTCTTCACCGCACTCATGGCCACCATCCTGATGGCTGTCAGCGCAATAGCACAGAACAACAACACATACAGTATGGTGCTCAAACTGACCGGCGGCACCGTCATCACCATCGGGCCGAACGAGCTCGAGCAACTTGACTTCAAGGAAGGTGATGTCACCGCTACGGGTACCAGCATCACCCAGTTAGTCAACAATATCAAAGACCAGATAGCGATGCTGGAACAGCAGACTGCAGCAAACAAAGCAGACATACAAGCTGCGGTCAATGCTGTGCAAAATCAGGTCGTAGCATCCAACGCGAACATTGATGCACTGAATGCGAAAGTCAATGTTAATCAGAACGCTATTGCAGCAGTGTCTGAGCAAGTCCAGGCATCCAACGCGAGCATTGCTGCACTGAATGCGCAAGTCAATGTTAATCAGAACGCTATTGCAGCAGTGTCTCAGCGAGTTCAAGCATCCAACGACGACATTGCTGCGCTGCAAGCGCTAATTCAAAAACATATTGCTGATGCGGAAGATATAATTCGTGTATTTGAACAGGAAATCTCATATCTAATGGAGCAAGTGAATCAGTAGGAGGGGCAGTAAAGCCACGCGGGGAGAGTTTCGGCTCTCCCCGCTGCTTTTTTTCTTGCTGACCTATAATCTGACTGGGCTTGCGCCCTCTTTTTCGCATTTCTAAGCCTGATTGTTTGGCAGTCTCCACTTTTTCCGCTACCTTTGCACCCAGATTTAAACGTTTAAAGAATAATGGCATTAAAATGTGGTATCGTGGGACTGCCCAACGTCGGCAAGTCCACATTGTTCAACTGCCTGTCGAGCGCAAAGGCACAGGCAGCAAACTTTCCGTTTTGTACAATCGAGCCTAACGTGGGCGTCATCACCGTGCCCGACGAGCGGCTGACGAAGTTAGCAGAGTTAGTTCACCCGGGCCGCATCGTGCCCGCCACGTGCGAAATCGTTGACATTGCCGGACTCGTGAAGGGCGCGTCGAAGGGCGAGGGCTTGGGAAACAAGTTCCTCGGCAACATCCGCGAGACCGACGCCATCATCCACGTCCTCCGCTGCTTCGAGGACGAGAACATCACCCACGTCGACGGCTCCATCGACCCCATCCGCGACAAGGAGATCATCGACACTGAGCTGCAGCTGAAGGACCTCGAGACCATCGAGGGCCGGCTGGCCAAGACGGAGAAGGCCGCTGCCGCCGGCAACAAGGACGCCAAGGTGGAAGTCTGCGTCTTGAAGGCTTACAAGGAGGCGCTCGACCAGGGCAAGAACGCCCGCGTCGTGGAGTTCGAGTCGAAGGACGAGCAGGACTGCGCCCGCCAGCTGTTCCTGCTGACGTCGAAGCCCGTGCTCTACGTCTGCAACGTCGGCGAGCAGGACGCCAAGTCGGGCAACGAATGGACGAGTAGGGTAGGGGAGCTGGCCCGCGAGGAAGGCTCTGAGATGATGGTCATCGCCGCCAAGACCGAGGAGGACATCGCCGAGCTGGACTCATACGAAGACAAGCAGCTCTTCCTCGAGGAGCTGGGCTTGGAGGAGAGCGGCGTCAACCGCCTCATCAAGAAAGCATACGCCCTGCTGAACCTCGAGACGTTCATCACAGCCGGAGAGATGGAGGTGAAGGCCTGGACCTACAAGCGCGGCTGGAAGGCCCCGCAGTGTGCCGGCGTCATCCACACCGACTTCGAGAAGGGCTTCATCCGCGCCGAGGTCATCAAGTACGACGACTACCTGAAGTACGGCTCGGAGGCCGCCGTCCGCGAGGCCGGCAAGATGGGCGTCGAGGGCAAGGACTACGTCGTGCAGGACGGCGACATCATGCACTTCCGCTTCAATGTGTGAGCAACGTGTGAGCAAGCTTGTGCATCAAAAAACTTTTCCACCGAAAATTTGGTGATGCCAAAATTTATGTTTATCTTTGCGGCAACATTCAGTAACTAAGCACAAAACGATGGACGAGCTTGTAGGTAAATACATCAACCCCTTCACCGACTACGGTTTCAAGTACCTCTTCGGAACCGAGCCCAACAAAGAGTTCACGCTGGCCCTGGTCAACGAGCTGCTGCACGGG
>CAJOLE010000114.1 GCA_905235325.1 uncultured Prevotella sp.
TACCTCCCGTCATCAAGGGTGAGGACTTTAGTGAAGAGTTGAAAATAGACATAGCCCACGCCATGGAAAGTGGAGAATTGTTTAGCGATTGATTATTATAAATATGTAATTTTGCAAGCAAAAACGAAGAATATGCAAACAAACATCGACCCGACACGATGGTACGACCGCCCTCTGGCGGCCTTCATCTTCTTCACCCGCCTGCCATTCTGGCGGTTGCGCCAGCCACCGAAAGCGTGCTACAAGAGCGTGGTGGAATGGTGGCCGCTGACGGGATGGCTCACGGGTGGAGTGATGGCTGCGACGCTCTATCTCGGCAGCCTCTACCTGCCTTACGCCATTGCCGTCCTGGCAGCCATCGTGGTTCGGCTGTTTGTCACCGGTGCGTTGCACGAGGACGGCCTGGCCGACTTCTTCGACGGCTTTGGCGGCGGCGGTTCAGACCGTGAGCGCATACTTGCCATCATGAAGGACTCGCACATTGGCACATACGGGGTCATCAGCCTGGTCTTCTATGAGCTGCTGCTGGCCGCGGCCCTGCTTTCCATGCCGCCCGAGACAGCCGCGCTCACCATCCTCGCCGCCACGCCCTTTGCCCGCATGGTGACGGCACAGCTGGTGATGATGATGCCCTACGCCCGCCGCGAGGACGAAGCGAAGTCGAAGACCGTCTACCGCAGGCCCACGACGGCTGCCGGCATCAGCCTCGCCGTGCAGGGCATGGTGCCCATGGTGGCCTACATCTGGTACACCGGCATCCGCTGGGACATGCTCATCTTCATTCCCTGCTTAGTGATGTACTGCCTCTACCTGCTCATCTGGCGACGCCTGCATGGCTACACCGGCGACTGCTGTGGCGCCGTCTGCCTGCTGGTCGAGCTTGCCGTCTTCTTAGTCGTTTGTGCCCAATGAAGAGAATCATCATGATAACCGGTGGCCAGCGCTCAGGCAAGAGCGAGAAGGCCGAAGAGCTGGCCCTGCAGCTCAGTCCTAATCCCGTCTATGTGGCCACCGCCCATATCTGGGACGACGAGTTCCGCGAGCGTGTGCGGCGTCACCAGGAGCGGCGCGGTCCGCAGTGGACGAACATTGAAGAAGAAATCAGTCTGAGCCGCCACGACCTCAGCGGCCGCGTGGCCGTCATAGACTGCGTTACGCTATGGCTCACCAACATCCTCTTCGCCAACGACTCTGACACGGACAAGGCGTTCCAGCAGGCGAAGGCCGAATTCGATGCCTTCACCCAGCCTGATGCCACCTACATCTTTGTCACCAATGAGACAGGGCTTGGCGGGGTGAGCGGCAACGCCCTTCAGCGCCAGTTCACTGACCTGCAGGGCTGGATGAACCAGTTCATTGCCCGTAAGGCCAGCGAGGTCATACTGATGGTCTCTGGCATACCCTTGAAAATCAAATAAATATGAGAAACTTCAACATACAGCCTACAGACAAGGCATTACAGACAGCCATACAAGCCAAGATTGACAACCTGAACAAACCCAAAGGCTCGTTAGGCCGCTTAGAGGAAGTCGCCATGCAGGTGTGCCTCATTCAGCAGACCCTGGAGCCGAGCCTCGCCCATCCCTGCCATCTGCTCTTAGGCGGCGACCATGGCATTGAGCGTGAGGGGGTCAGCGTGTCGCCGCGCGAGGTGACCTGGCAGCAGATGATCAACTTCACCCGTGGTGGCGGCGGCGTTAACATGTTCTGCCGCCAGCATGGCTTCCAGCTGCGCATCGTCGATGTGGGCGTTGACTACGACCTGTCATCCGTCTCGGGCATCATTGACCGCAAGATAGCCCGTGGCACCAGGAACTTCCTCTATGAACCTGCCATGAGCGAGGAGGAATTCAACGAAGCCATAGAAGTAGGCGCCCACTTGGTCGACGATTGCATCACAGAGGGTTGCCGCATCCTCAGCATCGGCGAGATGGGCATCGGCAACACCTCGCCATCGAGCATCTGGATGCACCTTTTCGGCAACATCCCCCTCAGCGACTGCATCGGTGCCGGTGCGGGTCTCAACAACGATGGCATCCGACATAAATATGAGGTGCTGTCGGAGGCCCTGTCCCGTCATCAGTCATCCCTCACACCTCACACCTCTCACCTCACACCTCTCACCTCTCACCTCACACCCCTCAGAATCTTCGGCGGGTTTGAGATGATTGCGGCGATTGGTGCCATGCTGCGAGCTGCCGAGCAACATCTGGTGATACTGATAGACGGCTTTATTATGACGGCCTGTGCCGTGGCTGCCATCCGCCTTTACCCTGCCTCGCAAGACTACATGGTTTTCACCCACTGCGGCGACGAGAGCGGACACAAGCGTATGCTCGACATCGTAGGTGCCAGGCCATTGCTGCGTCTGGGCCTCCGCCTCGGCGAGGGCACCGGCGCCCTCTGCGCCTTCCCCATCATCGACTCTGCCGTGCGCATGATGAACGAGATGAACAACTTCCAGAATGCGAAAATCACCAAATACTTCTGATGACGAGACTGGCCGCCACCAGCAGCACCATCAGCAGCTCTGCCGTCCGGTTCACCCGTACCGCCTTCCTCATGTCATCGCTGGTCAGCAGCCTGTCGTTCTCTCCTATATAGGGTTTGTCAAAGAGCTGGCCAAAATAATAATGAGGGCCACCAAAGCGACAGTTGAGGATGCCGGCAAGTGCGGCTTCGGGATAGCCGCTGTTGGGCGAGGCGTGGTTACGGCCGTTCTTCCACACGAAACGCATGAGCTGCGGCTTCCTCACGGCTACCGCCATCAGCAGGGCGGTTAAGCGTGCCGGGATGTAATTGGCCACGTCGTCGATATGTGCCGCCCAGCAACCGAAGTCTTTGTAGCGTTCCGTCCTGTAGCCTATCATCGAGTCGAGCGTGTTCACCATCTTGTAGGCCAGCATGCCAGGCACGCCCAGAAGCATATACCAGAAAAGAGGGGCGATGACGCCGTCGCTCAAGTTCTCGGCCAGCGTCTCCAAGGCGGCCGTGCGCACCTCCTGAGCTGATAGCTCACGGGTGTCGCGACCTACGATGCGGGCCACCTGTGCCCTACCCTCTTCCAGCGAGCGGTCGACGGCGAGGAACACTTGTCGCACCTCACGAATGAGTGTCGTACCGGCAAGGCAGTAAAAGACGACGACTGCGTCTAAGCCGATGCCCAGCACCATCCCGTATGAAGGAATCTGATAGACCGCACGGCGCAGGAACCATGTGGCGGTGAAGACTCCAAGGATGAGAGTGACAGACATCAGCGCGCCATTCAGGACACGATGGCCACGCTTGTTAAGCCGATGCTCGCCAAAGGAAATCATCTTCCCGAACCACACGACGGGATGCGGCAGACGGGCGGGGTCGCCCAACAGCAGGTCGAGCATCCAGCCTATGAGCAAGGTCAGCAGGGCAATGAATCCGCCCTGCCAGAGGCCACATTCAAAGAAACAACTATTCATTGTAATCATTAAAAAATACGCTGGTACGATTCGCGCTTGATATATGGAAACGAATTAGAATAATTGGAATAATAAGTTCACGAATTGGAATAATATTTATTCTCATTCGTGGCCAGAATTATTCTCATTATTCTCATTCGTTTCAAAATAATCATACCATGTTATTTATGGGGTTCTACATAAAGCTTCTTATGGCTGTAACGAGGGCGTCGTTCTCTTTCCGGCTTTGAGCGGCAACGCGGAAGTGATGGCACGTGAGACCGCGGAAATTCGAGGCATCGCGGATGAGCATGCCGTGCTGGCGGGCCAGGTATTCCTTCAAGGCTCCCGCCTCGTGCCCCTCCATGCGACAGAGCATGAAATTGGTTTGCGTAGGCACCACATCCATGCCAATTGCCAATAGCTCTTGGCGCAACCGCTGCGCCTCAACGAGGTCAGGGCGACAGACGAGCTCGTCATGCCGGAGCAAGTATTTGCCAGCCTCAACGGCCAGTGCAGAGACACTCCAGGGACGCAGATGGCGGCGAATCGCTGCCGTCAGGCTTTCATGTGCAGTGATGTAGCCCAGTCGTAGGCCGGGCACACCATAGTCCTTCGTAAACGAATGAACCTGAACAAGGTGCGCGCTTTCGCATCCTTCGCGCACGGACATCAGCCGCCCGCTGGTATAGTGCTCGTAGGACTGGTCGAGCACCACCAGGTCATGCGACGCCATCATACGCTCAACGAAGGGCAAATCGTAAAGCTTGCCGTCAGGGTTGTTGGGATTGCACAGCCACAGCATCGTCTTGTCCTCCTTCTGCTCAAAGGCGGTGCAGGCGTCTTCGTATTCGCTGAAGGTGGGAGCGGGAATGACAGCATGGTAACGGAACGTCTCTGCAATGAGATAGATAGCGTCGGTGACTCCATTGGTGACGACGACGCAGTCCTCGCTGACTCCATGCAGCTCTGCAAGCATCGCCTCCAACGACCACGCCTCAGGCTCAGGATAATGGCTGAGCAGCTGTGGGCATGAGGCCAAATGGGCCATGACTGCCTGATGGCTGGTCGTGGCACATATATTCGAAGAGAAGTCGCTCCTGATGCCCTCGTACTGGTAGACATCGTCGCCGTGGCCTTTAATCATTGTCGGAAAGTATTTGGTAGATGCGGTCGATGTCGACATACTGGCGGACGTGGGCGGCCAGCTTGTCATATTGCTCTTCCTTGAAGTCAGCAAGGCTCTGCGCAGGGGCCACGCCCTTGTCCCTGAGCAGGAAGTTGACCACCGGGGCATTGTCGAGAAAGCCATGGATGTAGGTGCCGATGCAGTGGTCGGTCTGCAGGATGGCCTCATCGGTGTCGCTGACGCCCTGGTGAATCTCGTAGCCTTGACATGCCTGCCCCTCGAACATGAAAGTCACTTGTTGCGTCGTCTTCGTAGCGGACATCGTGGTATGGATGGGCAGCAGCCCCAGGCCTGGCAGACTGGCAATGTCGCCCTCGACGTGGTCGGGATCAGCTACGGAAATGCCCAGCATCTGGTAGCCGCCACAGATGCCGACGACGGTCTTGCCGTTGCGATGGGCGCTGACGATAGCCTGTGCACAGCCGTTGCGACGCAGCTCGAGGAGGTCATCGAGGGTCGCCTTCGTACCTGGCAGGATGATGACGTCGGCACGCTGGATGTCGGCAATGTTGTTGGTGTAGAACAGATTGACCCGAGGGTGACGCTCCAGCGTGTCGAAGTCGGTGAAGTTCGAGATGTGGCGCAGCAGGACGACGGCCACGTTCACCTTGCCCTCAGCCCACTGGCGCCGTTTCTGCTCAAGGCTGACGCTGTCCTCTTCGTCAATATAGATGTCTTTATAGTAAGGAATGACACCGAGGACGGGAACGCCGCAGATGTCTTCCAGCATCTTCCGGCCCTCGTCAAAGAGCCGTATGTCGCCCCGGAACTTGTTGATGATGATGCCCCGGATAAGCCTTCTGTCCTCTGGTGTCTGCAACATGATGCTGCCGTAGACGGAGGCGAACACGCCGCCACGGTCAATGTCACCAACCAGTATCACGTCGGCCTTGGCGTGCTTCGCCATCGACATGTTGACAAGGTCGCGGTCTTTCAGGTTGATTTCCGCAATGCTGCCCGCCCCCTCCATCACGATGGGATTGTAGCGGGCGGCCAGGCGGTCGAAGGCAGCGCACACCTCCTGTCGGAAATCTATTCGCTCGCCTCCCGTCTCCTGCCCCTTGCCTCGCCAGTAGTCATAGGCATCCTTGTTGCCGATGGGCTTGCCGTTGAGCACCACCTGACTGGTGTGGTCAGAGTTGGGTTTCAGCAGCAGCGGGTTCATGTCGGTGTGACAGGGAATAGCGGCGGCCTCAGCCTGGACGGCCTGCGCACGGCCTATCTCAAGCCCCTCAGGCGTAGCGTAGCTGTTGAGCGCCATGTTTTGCGCCTTAAAGGGTGCAGGACGATAGCCATCCTGACGGAAGATGCGACAGAAGGCAGCCGCCACGATGCTCTTGCCTACGTCACTGCCGGTTCCGGCGAACATGATGGGATGTAACTGATTCATATCTGATACAAATGGGTATAACTGGCCAGTACGCGGTTGTATCTGAATACAGGTGTGTCAACCGGCTCACCCTTGGCATTATAGACCTGCACAGCCGACGTCGGC
>CAJOLE010000115.1 GCA_905235325.1 uncultured Prevotella sp.
GGCACCATCACGCTCGATGCCTCTCAGACGGCAGCCCTTTGGACGATCTCTCCTGAAGAGAAAGACGCTCCTGTCTATGTCATGTCCTACGACGGCAAATACCTGGGCATCGATGCCTATAACCTGTCTACCGTCGTCTCGCCCAACACTACGCAGATCAGCCTCATCGATGCCGACAACTGGGGCTACCGCTTGGAAGTCAACGGCTCTGGCTCGGAGGTGCAGACCAACGGCAACTTTATCTATTCCGGCACCGACGGACACTATTCCTGCAATCCCAATTACAAGAATTCCTACTTCTACGAAGTGACGCAGCAAAATGGCGATGCCATTATTGCCCACAAGGTGCAGAAACCCGTCGAGGGAAAGACCTACATCATTGCCACCATCAACTACAATGACAATTCCAAGCTCTATGCCCTGACCAGCGACGGCGTCTCGGGCAAGCACCGTCTGGCCGGACTGCTTGTCAACGATGTCGAAGGCACCATCACCATCGATGCCTCCAAGACGTCAGCCCTCTGGACAATCTCGGCCGAAGTGCCGCAGCTGCCTTGGTATGTCATGTCCTTCGACGGCAGGTATCTGGGCTTTGACTCCTATAACCTGGCAGCCATTGCCACGCCCAACACCACTGAGATCAATCTCGTCGATACCGACAAATGGGGCTACTCGCTGAAAGTCAGCGGCAGCGCTTCCGAAATCAGCGGCAACTATATCTATTCCAGCACCGACGGCCACTACTCGGGCAACGGCAGCTACAAGAATTCCTATTTCTATGAAGTGACGCAGCAAGACGGCGAGGCCATCGTCGCCCACAAGGTGGAGCAGCCAGAGGCTGGGAAGACCTACCTCATCGTTACTGTCAACGCCAAGGATGCCTCGAAGCTCTATGCCCTGACCAGTGACGGCGTTTCGGGCAAGCATCGCCTGGCAGGTCTGTACGTTGAAGATGTCGACGGCGTCATCACCCTCGATGCCTCGAAGACGGTCGCACTTTGGACGCTGAGCCACGAGGCTTCCGGCGATGTCACACCTGCCGTAGACGCCAGTTTCTTCTCGGCATTCATGGGCTCCATGCGCTACTACAACAACACCATCGACCAGGGCGACATGCCGGTGGAGACACCTAACATCGTACAGGCCCTGATGGTCTACGTCTACAAGGATCGTGTCGAGCTTCACATGAAGAATTTCAACAAGTATGGAAACTTCAGCGGCATCACCGTCATGAAAAACCTCGTGCCTTACATCTCCTACCGCACGGTAAACGACGTAACCACGGGCATCAAGGGCATGCAGGTCAAGGATTCCTACGTCGAGCGTCATCAGGTCTATGACCTGCAGGGCCGCAAGGTGGGCTCGCAGCTCAACAAGGGCATCTACGTCACCGAAGATGGCCGTAAGATCTTGGTGAAATAATACACATTATTATATATATGACCATAAAGAAAAACCTCCTGACGGGCATGCTGGCGTTGCTGGCATGCTCTTCTGGCATGGCTCAGACCACTGCCTCCGAGTTTAATATCAGTTGGATTGCCGACCAGCATGTCACGGGTGTCAACCGTGAGGCGGGTCACGCCACCTACATCCCATACGCCACGAAGGCCCAGCTGCAGGCCGACGAGCGTTATGAGCGGGCTTGGGTTACCCCCGAGCGTGCGATGACGCTCAATCTTAACGGGCAGTGGAAGTTCCGCTACGTGCCGGGCAGCGACAGCGGACCCGGCGACAGCGAGTTCGCCGCTGACTACAACGACCAGAACTGGACCAGCATACAGGTACCCATGAACTGGGAGATGGCCGGATTCAGCAAGCCGACGTACAACAACACGGGCTATCCCTTCCGCAACGAACCGCCACGCGCCATGGACGGCTATGAGGATCACGGCGTCGACGGCAATAATGCCACGGGCTTCTACCGCCGCACGTTCGACCTGCCGTCAGACTGGGCCGACAAGCGCGTGTTCATCCACTTCGACGGTGTTTACAGCTGTGCCGTCGTATGGGTCAACGGGCAGTTCGTAGGCTATTCGCAGGGTGCCAACAACGATGCCGAGTTCGACATCACCGACCATGTGAAGGCCGGCCAGAACCAGCTGGCCGTCCGTGTCTACCGCTGGTGCGACGGCTCCTACCTCGAGGGTCAGGACATGTGGCGACTGAGCGGCATCCACCGCGACGTCTATCTGGTGGCCACGCCGAAGGTGTTCCCGCGTGACCATTATATTACCATGCTCGACCCGAATGACACGGGACGCCGTTGCAAGCTCAGTGTCGACCTCGACATCGACAACCGCGACCTGCAGGATACCAAGAAGACCTACCGTCTGGAACTTATCGATGCAGAGGGAAAGACCGTCGCCACCGTAGAGAAGGAGGTCGCTCTCAGCGAGGCTTCTACAAAGGTCAACCTGACGACGGCCCAGCTCCTCAGCCTGAAGCCTTGGTCGGCAGAGTCACCCTATCTCTATCATGTCGTCATCACCCAGCTTGCCGACGGCAAGGAGGAAATGACTTTCGCCACCAACTATGGATTCCGCAATCTGAAGCTGCTCAACAACAACCAGGCCCACTACGTCACCATCAACGGCAAGCGCATCTTCATGAAGGGCACCAACATCCACGATGCCCATCCCGTCTATGGCCGCTATGTCGACGTGGAGACCATGCTGCGCGACGTCACGCTGATGAAGCAGGCCAACATCAATACCGTGCGCACCAGCCACTATCCACGCCAGCCCAAGATGTATGCCATGTTCGACTACTACGGACTCTACATCGTGGACGAGGCCGACCTGGAGTGCCACGGCAACAACAGCCTGACACGCAACGACCAGTGGCGTGATGCTTTCGTCGACCGCAACGTGCGGATGGTGCTCCGCGACCGCAACCATCCCAGCGTCGTCTTCTGGTCATTAGGCAATGAGAACGGAGAGGGACAGAACATGAACGCATGCTATACCGCTGTGCGACAGCTCGATCCCCGACCCATCCACTGCCACGGCAACAACTCGAGCAGCGATGTCTACAGCGAGATGTACACCAGCGTCGACGGTGCCCGCAACGGCACCAACGGCCGCAACAACAAGCCCTTCTTCATCTGCGAGTATGCCCATGCCATGGGACAGGCCGTCGGCAACCTCGTCGACTACTGGCGCGAGATTGAGAAAGGCAACGGCATCGTCGGAGCCTGCATCTGGGACTGGGTAGACCAGGCCGTCTACAATCCCACCGCCATCCTCACTGGAAAGGTCATCGACGCCAACGGCTTCCATGCCTGGACGGGCGGCTATGATTTCGACCCCTACGTCGACAACAACCCGGGACGCTACAACGACCGCTCCTTCCAGGGTAACTTCCTGAACAACGGCATCGTCACTCCCGACCGGGCATGGACATCGAAGCTCACCGAGGTGAAGAAGGTCTACCAGTTTGTAGAGTTCACTCTCCTCGCGCAGTCAGGCCAGCGCATCAGCATCCGCAACAAGTATCCCTTCACCAACCTTGGCGATCTCTTCTACCTGCGCTATACGCTGCTGCGCGACGGACGCGTGGTGGAGGAAGGTCGTGTCGATCAGTTGAATATCGAACCTGGCGATGTGGGCAACGTCACGCTACCGACGTTCCGCACGCCGACCACCGACGGCGCCGAGTATGTCCTCACCGTGGGACTCTGCCTGAAGGAGGACAAGCCTTGGGCGAAGGCCGGCTACCAGCTGGCCGACGAGCAGTTTGTCATCCGCGAGCGCCAGCCGCTGTCGGCCATTGACGCACAGGGTGAGCTCACCGTCTCGGGACGACGCGTCACCGGCGACGGCTTCACCGTCGAGTTCAATGCCGACGGTGCCCTGAGCAGCTACATGGTGGACGGACGGCAGTTCATCCGCAAGGCTCCTGAGTATAACGACTTCCGCCGCATCGACAACGACACCGACGGCAAGCAGTTCCAGAATGGTGTCAATGACGGCGGCGACGGACGATACGACTATGGCACGACGGGCATCAGCAGCCACACCATCACGAAGCAGCTCTCCGTCAGCAACGGCAAGGCAACGCTCTCAATGAAGGCTACCGGCTCGAAGTCCAACTACACCGTCGACTACACTGTCTATGCCAACGGTGTGCTCGACATGCGGGTCACCTTCGACCCGCAGCGGCGCGGCTTGCGTCGTCTCGGACTCGGACTGCAGTTCGCATCGGGCCTTGATAATGTCGAATACTATGCCAAAGGTCCCTGGTCGAACTACAAGGACCGCCAGACGGGCTCCTATCTCGGACGCTACACGACGACCGTCGACGGCATGATCGACGAGAACACCCATCCGCAGACCTACGGCGACCATCAGGACCTGAGGGAGCTCGTGCTGACCAACAAGACCACCGGTGCACAGCTGCGCATCCAGACAGAGGGCATGGTCAGCTTCTCGCTCAGCCATTTCGACGAGCTGAGCTGGAACAAAAACACCCATTACGAGCGCCTCCACTGGGCCGACCTCACCCGCTATGCCCCCATCTTCGCCCACTTCGACTACTGGCAGCGCGGTATCGGCAACAACAGCTGCTTCTCCGACTGCTGCCTGCCTCACTACGAGACACCCTATCCGGGCAACAATCAGGGAGGCAACCTGACCTATACGCTGCGCTTCATCCCCGAAAAGGCGGAATGAGCGGTGGCGTGTAGCTCCTGACAACTAACAACGATATGATTTTATGATGAGACATCCTATTATCCTTATTGCATTCCTGCTGAGCTGCTGCCTTGGGGCGGCAGCACAGCAGGAAGTGGTGACGCGGCAAGGCATCGGCGACCGCTACCCGCGCTTCAGCATCCTCGGCGACTCGTTCTCCACCTATTCCGGACTGTGTCCCGTGCCCTGGTTCCCCCACGACGACATCCAGCACCCCTTCCACACATGGTGGAAGCTCTTCGAGTGCGAGAGTGGCTCGGCTGTCGAGCAGAATGACTCCTGGTCGGGTTCCTGCATCAGCTACATCGGACTCGACGGCTCCGGCACTGAGGTCAACAGCTCCTACGTCAACCGCGTGAAGTCACTGCGCAAGGCCGACCTATTCATTATCGAGGGTGGCACCAACGACGGCTACCGCGACCAGCCCGGATCGTTCAAGTACGGCAACTGGACAGAGAACGACTTCAAGTATTTCCGTCCTGCCGTGGCCTACGTCATCGACTACCTGCAGAACAAGTACCCGGAGGCACGACTCGTGTTCTTCCTCAACAACCACATCCGCCAGAACTACCGAGAGTCGGTGCACACCATCTGCGACCACTACGGCATCACCGTCTACGACATGGCCGTAGAGGACAAGGATATGGAGGGCGTACACCCCACGCGTCGCGGCATGTACCTCATCAACCACCAGCTGCAGAAATGTATCGACGAGGCTGACGGATGGCGAGTATTCGACGAGACCTACATGCACCGTCAGGCCGATGACGAGACCGTAGGCCGTGCTGCCTTCCACATCACCCTCGAGGGCAAGCAGTGGCAGGGACTCTGCCTGCCGTTCAATGCCGACGCAGCAATGGTCAGCCAGATATTCGGCGAGGGAACGAAGATTGCGGCCTATGCCTCAACCGAGGGCACGACCATGCACTTCCGTCTCACCGACCGCATCACTGCCCACCAGCCCGTGCTCATCTACCCTGCACGCACGCTGCGGAATACCTTCTATATCAACAACCTGCAGCTCATCGGAGGCAGTGCACAGACGCTCGGAGAGGCGCCCTGTCAGCTCACGGGACTCTATATCCCACGGACGGTGGCTGCCAACAACAAGACGCAACGCTTCGTCGGACCCGATGCGCAGCCCTACATATCAACGGAGAGCGTAGAGGTGAATTCCTTCACCGCCTACTTCCGCACGGGCAGCAGTACCGACCTGAGCGTGGTGATCGACGACGATGTGTACTTCGCTATCGAGGCAGAGCAATGCGAGATGTTCAACCGCGCTGGATCACCGGCCCTGCAGCGTGTCGCCGACGAGTTCTCCTCGGGTGGCTACTACATGGGTAACATGGGCAACGGCAACCGCCTCTCGTTCGTCTTCGACGCTCCCGTGGCCGGCACCTATAACCTCGGCATCACCTACATGACCGTAGGCCAGCGCACCGTCGAGGCCAGCCTCACACAGATCGGAACGGGCAAGCGGTCGGTAGAATGTGCCACGACGGGCTCATGGGATGCCGCCTCCCACCAGACGGCTGTCATTCCGCTCGAACTGGTAGCAGGCCAGAACACCATCTATGTCCGTAATGCTGCCAGCGCAGCTCCCAACGTCGACCGGCTGACGCTCGACCTACAGTGGAACGGACAGGATGCAGCGGCCATTACCGATATTGTCTCACCGCCAGCCGTCAGGGAACGCAGCTATGACCTCATGGGCCGCCCGACAGGTCCGCATCCTGCCCCGGGCATCTATGTCGATGCCTCTGGCCGCAAGGTGGTCAGGAAATAGGAAAACGCTGACGCGCCACAGTCGGACCGTGTGTCTGATTCCTTGCCAAATGCTTTTTGTTTCTGGTCGCTCTGTCATGTCTTGATTTTGTGTCAACGTTGTATTGATTTGTGCCAACAGGGGCAAATATGGGCTGAAAGATTTGGTGGGTTTAAGTAATTGCACTAACTTTGTACCCATAACTCAACCTGACAAATGTGATTCAATCCATTTAACCAGTAGAACGACAAATAACGAATAAACAACATTTACCTTTTTATTATTAACAATTAAAACCATTCCATTATGAAAAAACTATTTACATTACTCGCAATGGTGCTCGGCATGGTGTCGACTGCCAATGCACAGCAAGCAGCCACGCTCGAGGAACTCGGTCTGCAAGAAGGACAAGGGTACTTCGCCAAGACTTTTAAACGTGGTACGTGGTACTATGATGCAACTCACAACTGGACTGGTCAGGGTGCCGGCCTTTGGACTGCTGAGAACGGCGGTGTTACGGTTGATCAGACCGATCCGTACTTCAGCTTCGGCTTTGTCGTCGTTGACGATTCAATCTATCTATACAGCATTGGTGCAGATAGAATCCTGAACCTCCAGAATGAACGTGCCGTAGGCGGCTTGCTGGCTCTGCCTCTCACTCCGGTTTATCTGCACCCGACTAATAATGGCGCTTGGGCCACTCCGGGTGAAGCGTATACAGATATCGTATTCTCTTATCAGAAAGGATTGGGTTCCAACAACTTCAACTGTGCCGGCGACAATAGAATGTTGATTGACGGCTGGACAACTCCCGACGATGGCAACAGGGTTCTGCTGACACCCACTGATTTCACATTCGATCCCGACGCTCTGCGTGCTGAGCTTGAGTTGAATGCTGTCATTGCCCCGTGCATTGAACTTGCCAACAAGATCAACGATGCCAAGACGGTTAAAAAAGGAACGAGGCCCACGGAGTATAATATCCCTGAGAGCGCCAGCGTTCTGCTTCCTGGTAGTAGTAATCGTTCGCTCCGTACCGTGTACAATAATATTGCTGAGTACATTGTGGACACCTACTATGCTGGCAAGACTAAGGAAGAAATTGAGACCATTCTGGATCAGCTCCAGCGGATCTGGGAGGCGGTGGAAACCACTTTTGTGACCAAGTGGCAGCTCGTGGCTGGTGAGCCTCTGCAGATTGAAGCTGAGATGTACCTCCCGGAGGACGGCTTCTACTATGAGCCTGAGGCTGCTTCG
>CAJOLE010000116.1 GCA_905235325.1 uncultured Prevotella sp.
ACAAAGAACATCTGGGACGACCAGTGGTAACACTCCGTTCCCGGCAGTAACGAACAAGGGGGCACGTCAATCCGGCGTGTCCCCTTGCTGTTTCTGTAAATGTTACACAGAAAGCACAGGAACAACAGAAATTATCCCTGAAGTATGTGTTTAACATCTAAATAAACAAAAGGTGCTAAGATTATTTGATATTCAACCACGGTTTGAACAGTCGTAAGCTTCGCTGGCAATATCAGGCGGAAGAAAGTGACGGAACGGTGCACTTTCTTCCGCCTTTTTGCACTTTTAAGGGCAAAGAGATGATAATTAGCAGAAATTTGTGTAACTTTGTTGCCGAAAACGACAAACGACAGCATTATGAGTGAAATGACATACAGCAGGACACCAGCCTACGACCGCATCCACTTCGCTACGATGGCTTTGGAGAGCGGAGCCAAGCGGCTGGGCATCACGCCACAGGATATGTATCGCCGACTGAAGCGGCAGGATCTTATCCACCAGCGCCTTATGCGCCACTACGACCTGCTGCATACACAGAGCCTCGACTATGTGGCTGAGGATATTGCCGAAACACTTCAAAACTGGGAGAAACAAGAATGACGACACTCTATCATGGTTCCTTTGCCGTAGTCAACCAACCACTGGCTGTACGTGGCCGTCGCAATCTCGACTTCGGACGCGGCTTCTACCTTACGTCGTTGCGCCCGCAGGCTGAGCGATGGGCACAGTTGGTCACCGAGCGCAAGACGCGCAACGGCATCCCACAGCTCAATGTCTATCACTTCGACGAAGCCCTCGCCGTCCAATATCGCTGGCTGCGGTTTAGCGAATATAACCTGGAATGGCTCGACTACGTGGTGGCTTGCCGTGCAGGTGAAGATCTCTGGCAGCAATATGACATCGTGGAGGGCGGCGTGGCTAACGACAATGTCATTGACACCGTGGAGGACTACACGATGGGCATCATCTCTGCTGAGCAGGCCCTCGGTCAGTTGCGCTACAAACCCGTGAATCACCAGCTTTGCATCATCAGCCAATCCACCATTGACCACTGTCTCCAGTTCGTCGAATCCATCACTTTAACTCTAACCCCCGAAGCCCTATGAGAGATTCTGTCCGCTGGCGCAAGCAGAGCCGCATAGTCCTGATGCTCGCACAGGAACTGAACATCAGCGAGGAGGAAGCTCTCGATCGCTTTTACAACTCGCGCACCTACACTTTCTTCACCGACCCGCGGCGTGGGCTTCAGGCTATGAGCGACCAATATATCGTAGATGAGATTTTACAGGAGGGAGAACTATAATTATTAGAAATTAAACAACGGATTAAACGGATTTGTCTTGAACATCTAAAGAAACGAAAGGGACGATTCTTTGTGCTTTTCGTGTCTTTTGATGTAAAACAGTTCTTCTTGTCCTTGAGTTCCGTTAAGATGTGTTAAATAGCGGGGGCGTTTTGCCACATATATTATAATAATGAGTAACTTTGCATATATAATCGACGAAATGAAGAAGAATCTGCTTGCTTTGGCGCTCATGCTGGTGTGCATGGGCATCAGGGGCCAAAACCCTGACAGCCTGACGTTTGCCGTTCTGGGCAACTCCATCTCTACCTACTACGACTACCTCCCCGCGGGATATGCTGTCTACTACGACCAGAACAGCGAGAAGAACTACGGCATACAGGTGGGCGACACGTGGTGGATGCAACTGAGCCGCCTGTCGGGACTCACATTCCTGGCTAATGCCTCGTGGAGCGGCTCGCGCGTCTCGTGCGACGAACTCAACAGCAACAGTCCCTTCGTCAGCAACCATCGCATGAAGTCGCTGGGACGTGCCGGAAAGCCCGACTTCATCTTCATTGCCGGCGGCACGAACGACTGGGGCTGGGGACGTTGCGACCTGGGCGAGTACAGCACCGACACGTTCCGCGACTCCGTCACCTTCCGCGGCGCATACGCACTGCTCCTGTACAAACTCAGCAAGTGGTATCCCGATGCGCGCGTAGTCTGTCTGGGACTCTTCCCGAGAGGCGACGGCATAAACCAGAAGAACGGACGCGGATTCTCGCAGGCCGATGTCAATGCCAGCATAAAGCACATCGCCGAGCAGTTCGGGCAGGTGTACATCGACTGCTCCAGCATCCCCTTCTCGAGCAACTGGGGCGCTTCGACCATCGACCGCCTGCACCCGACGGCCTATGGTGCCACGCAGATTGCAACGCACATCACCAACAACCTGATCTCGAAGAATGTTATTACAAAAGCTCTGAAACGCTCCGGCGAGGTGGAGGAGGCTGAGCGTCTGCTCGACCTTCGCTTCACGGAGGACGGCATCGTCAATCTGGGCACCTACGAGACCCGCGTCGGCAAGCGCGGCGCGGCTGCCACGTTCTACGATGCTGCCAACGACGTGTACTACGGCTGCAGCAAGGCACGTGCATCCGACTTCTTCTATGCCACCTACGACGAAGGGTCTCCCCTGGCCGAAGCCTTCAACAGCAGTGTGACCTGGGAGATGCTGGTGCGTCCCGACGGTCTGGCCGACCAGGGTGGCGGCATCGCACGTTCGTGCCTCCTGGGCAACGATCAGGACGGCGGCTGGGCTTTCTACAACTCGGCTGTGGCAAGCTGCTTCAGCTACAGACACAAGAGCGGCGTGAGCAGTACCATGAAGAGCATCGCGGGCGACTCCATCCTCATCCCCGGCAAGTTCTACCACATCGTAGCCACGATGGACAGACCGAGCCACACGATGCGCTACTACGTCAACGGCAAGCTGGTGTGCACGGGAACACGTGCCGGCACCGACATGATCCTGCCTCAATGCGGCACGCAGAAGGGGCGCAAGGGCATGTGGATCTGCCTGGGCGGTGACGCCACGTCAGCCTCCTATACCAGCAGTGCCGAGGCATCGACGGCATGCAGCTTCGTCTTTGCCAGGATATACGACGGTGCCCTCACGCAGAAGGCAGCCCTCAATCTCTACGACGACGAAGTCAAGAAGTTCACCGAGCCCCAGGCACCCCTCGGCACAGAGCTCATCATGGACTGCGAATTCACGCCAGCCGGAGCCGTGAACCATGCGCCGTCGTATCGCGACAAACCCATTGCGATGGTGGGCGAGGTGCCAATGCGCTACAATGCCGACATCAACCTCTACGAGGCACAGTTCACCGCCACGAAGACTCAGTTCTTCAAGTACATGCTGGGCGACGAACTGTCTGCCATGAGTCAGCTCTCGGATGCCTACAGCGTAGAAGTCTATTGCCGGAACAACAACGCCCTGCCCACGAGCATCACCCGTCCGTTGGGGCACATCAACACCTACGGCTTCGGCATACAGATGAACACAAAAGGCAGCATTGGCTACTCGACCGTGACGCAAGGCAACAAGGCCGACGGCTCGTACAGCAAGACGCAGTGGATGTGGGCGCAGGATGCTGCCCTCACCACCGACTATACGCACTACGTCATCGTCTACGACCGCAAACACTTTACCTCCCGCTTCTACATCAACGGCAAGCTGGCCGACACCCGCTGGCTGACCTTCAAGGAATGTCCCGTCTACGAGTGGACGCCCTCCACATGGCTGGCAATCGGCGGCGACGCCCACGGCAACTACACGCCGTCCGCCACGCAGACGGAGTCGACGGGCAGCTATCCCTTCGACGGCGACGTGGCAATGGTGCGCATCTACGGCCGTGCGCTCAGTGACAGCGAGGTGCAGACCCTCGACGGCATCCTGCACACCTCGGAGGTGAGCTATAAGTTCGGGGGCAACGGCTATGCTGCCGTCTGTCTGCCGTACGTCTGGCGTGTGCCGGAGGACTGCACAGCCTTCATCGTCACCGAGATAGCCAGCCCGTCCGTCATCCTGACCCCCATCGCACAGGCCGGCGAGTGTGTGCCCTACGGAACACCCGTCCTGCTCAAGGGTACGGCCAGGGCTACCGTCACACTGACCGCGCTGGACAAGAGCGAAGTCTACAGCCTCCCCGAAGCGACAGACAGCGGACAGTCTTCAATCTCCAGCCTTCCCAACCTCCTGACGGGCACCTATCCGGGCAGGACACTCCTTGCCGGCGAGGGCTATTACATCAAGACGGCCGGCTCGAACATCTACCGCACCACGACCAGCACCGTGCTGCCTCCCTTCAGCTGCTATCTCCTTTCGTCCGACCGTCGCTCGTACTACAAGATTGAAGAGAGCGCCGACGGAATGGATTTCCCCTTCCACGGTGTGACAGACGACACGGCACGCCGTGAGCAGGCAAACAGCACGTGGTTTGACCTCACGGGGCGCAGGGTGTCCGGCGGACAGCAGGCCGCAGGACAAGTGCCGCTGAAGTCCGGCCTCTACATTCGCGGCGGGAAGAAAGTAATCATCAGTAAATGACGAAAACCACACATTCAACCATGACGAAGAGATACAAGTATTTGCTGGCAGCGCTGTCGCTATGTCTGCTACCGACTATAAGCGCCAGCGGCGAGAACCTTCTGTCCCCCGCCACGCAAACGGCAGGCTGGGAGAAGTCGCTGCACAAGTTGCAGCAGGAGTTCATCGACCGCAGGTTCGGCATGTTCATCCATTTCAACATGCCCACGTTCTACGACCAGGACTGGCCTGACCCCGATGCTCCCGCCGAACGCTTCAACCCCACACGGCTGGACTGCCGCCAATGGGCAAAGGCAGCCAAGTCCGCCGGTATGTCCTACGGCTGTCTGACCACCAAGCACCACAGCGGCTTCTGTATCTGGGACACGAAGACCACCGACTACAACGTGATGAACAGTCCGCTCCGGCGCGACGTGGTGCGCGAATATGCCGACGCCTTCCGTGCCGAAGGACTGGAAGTCTACCTCTACTATTCCATCCTCGACACACACCACCGCCTGCGTCCGCACATGATAACCGCGCAGCACGTGCAGATGATAAAGGACCAGCTGACCGAACTCTTCACGAACTACGGTCGCATCGGCGCCATCATCATCGACGGATGGGACGCCCCGTGGAGCCGCATCTCGTACGATGAAGTTCCCTTCGAAGACATCTATCGGCACATCAAGGCTTTGCAGCCCGAGTGTCTGGTGATGGACCTGAACGCAGCCAAATACCCGCGCGAAGCCCTCTTCTACACCGACATCAAGAGCTACGAGCAGGGAGCCGGCCAGCGCATCAGCACGCAGCAGAACCGTCTGCCCGCCCTGGCCTGTCTGCCCTTGCAGAGCAGCTGGTTCTGGAAGACATCGTTCCCGACAGACAAGCTGAAAGACCCCGAGGAGATGGTGCGCCAGAACATCGAACCCTACGGTGAGGCATACTGCACATTCATCCTCAATGTCGCCCCCAACCGCGAGGGCCTCATGGACGACAATGCCCTGACAGCCCTGAAGGAGATAGGCGAGCTGTGGAAGAAGCGCGGTCATGTGGCCGACGTGCCGCAGGCCGAGGCGCCCATCATCAGCAGCAATCTGGCAAAGAACAGCCCGGCCGAAGGCTCTTGGAGCGACGACTATGCCATCTACGACTTCGCCAACGACGACGACTTCAACAGCTGCTGGAACTCGAACCGCGAGGTGAAGGAACCCTGGTGGCGCGTCAGCTTCGAGCGCGAGAAGGCCTTCAACATGGTGGTCATCACCGACCGGAACGACGACCGCCTGCAACGTTACCGCCTCGAATACCTCAGTCCGGGAGGCTGGAAGACACTCTTCGAGGGTCAGTCCCCCTGCAAGGAGCGCGTCAAGATTCACCGCTTCCCGACCGTCTGGGGCAGTCAGGTCCGCCTCACCGTGCTGGAGAGCAAAGGCGTAGCCTCAGTCGCCGAGGTCGGCGTCTACTGCGAGCGTCGCTGAACGACAGCTGTGTCAAATTATATTCACACTGGAAATGTACCTGCCACTTCAGGAAGGAAAGGATAGGCGGACATTAGTGTCCCCGTTTACACCGCTATTTTTTAGCATTACTGCAAAAAATCCTTGTTTCCCTTTGGCGATGTCGCAGAAACTGCGTAACTTTGCAGCGCAAAAAAGGAAAACACGTTTAACACAACCAATCAAAAAACAAAACAATGAAAAAGATTTTTGCATTTGCAGCTGTTGCAGCCGCAATGAGTCTGACCGCTTGCAGCGGCAGCACAGGTAAAGGAACAGCCGAGGAAGACAGCCTCGCTGTTGAGAACTTCATCGAAGAGGAATGCGCTGAGCCCGCAGCCGTCGTAAGCGCTGTGGCCGAGAAGGTACAGGCAGGCGACGCAACCGCTGCCCAGGATGCAGTGGAAGCCCTCCAGGAGGAGCTGAAGGAAGTCGTTGAGAGCGGCGACGCAGAGAAGGCTGCTGCCCTGGCAAGCCAGGTGAAGGCTTTCGTAGAAGAGAACGCTGAGAAGCTGGGTGAGCTGAACATCAGCACCCTCACACTGAGCGACCTGATCAATGCTGCCAAGGCTCTGCCCAGCACCGCTACCGAAACAGCCGAAGCTGCTGCAGAAGCTGTGAAGGCTGACGCAGAAGCTGCCAAGGACGCTGCCGTAGAAGCTGCTCAGGCTAAGGCTAACGCTGCTGCCGAGGAAGCTCAGGCTAAGGCTAACGCAGCTGCCGAGGACGCTAAGGCTAAGGCAAACGCTACCGTAGAGGACGCTGCAAGCAAGGCTAACGACGCCATCAACAAGGCTGCCGGCAAGCTGAAGCTCTAAACATCAATACGACAAAACGAGAAAAGGGGATGTGTCAAAATACAAGTAATCGTTACTAAGTCCCATTTGACACATAAAAGGCAAGCAGGGGGCAGCCTCGACGATGAGGCTGCCCCCTGCTTCATGCTTATGTGCGAGCGAGGATTACTTCACCAGCACCTTCCTTGTCGTGCCGTCGCTCATGCGGATGATGTTGATGCCCTTTTGCGGCCCCGCTATCATGTGTCCCTGCAGGTCGTAGCGGTCAGCTTCCGCAGCAACTCCTGCGGCCTGCACGTCATCCACAGCATCTATCTCGTCCTCGGTCAGCGGCACGATGCTGCCGAAGTCGCTCCACGGGGATGTCGTCTTATAAGCATCAATCGCAGAGGCAGGCACATGCAGCGTGGCTGATTCGACAGGTGTATCCGAGAACGCAGCCATCCCTGTCTCTGGAACCTTTTCTGCGAGGTAATATACATCGGTCAGGCTTCTGCAATAGTGGAAGGTATAGTTCTGGATGTTGGTCACGCTCTCCGGGATGGTGACGGATGTCAGGCCGCGGCAACCTGAGTATTTGTAAATTGCTTTATTTCAACTATTTGTGTGTTAAACGGTAGAAAAGTGATGATGCAGGTTCTGACGATTTAGAAAAAGATGAAGATTTAAC
>CAJOLE010000117.1 GCA_905235325.1 uncultured Prevotella sp.
AGAATTTGTGTAACTTTGTCCCCCGAGAAACGAAAACAAACACATTATGTACCCAAAACATCTCCTTTTGCTGGTTCTCCTGACTCTGGCGACAGCAGCCCGGTCCGCCGACAACATTACGGAATATTTCCTCGACACGGTGGACAGCGGAGAGGGCTCATGGCCCTGCCTCTTCTACGAACTGAACTACAACACCGACATCACCTTGGCCGAGAGGGGCAAGTGGTATTCGGCCGACGAGGACGAGAGCTACTGGCGCGAGGGCTTCGGTCCCTTCAGCATCGACGGGGGGAAGTTCCTCGTCACGCAGTGGCAAAGCACCATCCACCCCATCCTCATACGCCGCCACTTCACGCTCACGGCCGAGGACCTGGTGAAGATTGAAATCGGCGTGGTGAACATGGAGTACAGCTACGACGAGAACCCGACCTTCTGGCTCAACGGCACGCGCATCGCCACGGCCACGGGGTGGAACGACGACAACTACGCCACCCTGCGCTTCACGAACGCCAGGAAGAAGCTGCTGGTGGAGGGCGACAACGTGCTCTGTGTATCGCTGCAGCAGGGTGCAGGCGGCGGCCATATCGACTACGGACTGAGCGTCACCTACGACCCCACGCATACGGCCATCGATGAGATAGGGGAAGACCCCGACGGAGAGGGCAACGAAGCCTGGTACGACCTCAGCGGACGACAGATAACAAACGGTCCGCTGACGGAAGGCAAGTCGCACGGCATCGTCATCACACGGGGCAAGAAGATGATTCGCCATTAAGCTCCGACAGACACAGCACGCCGTGTTGCCCGGAAGAGCAAGGCGCTTATTTCGGAAGAGCAAGGCGCTTATTAAATAAGAGCCTAGCGCTTATTTCAGAAGAGCACGCCGTGTTTTTCGTCGGGCCACAGAGAGAAAACAGAATAACCCATTATGTATGTCACAAAACGCACTATGAAGAAGACACTGACCATCTTGGCCCTGCTGCTGCTCGCCACGGGCAGCCGCGCACAGACCACCGTCGTGGACTGCCCAGACCGCAGTCAGACCAACGCAAACTACACCAACTTCCGCGCTCCCCTGCAGCAGGCACCGCTCCTGAAGCTGCCCGTCGGGAAGGTCCAGCCCAGCGGCTGGCTCCGCAAGTACCTCGAACTGCAGCGCGACGGACTGAACGGACAGCTCGGCACCGTCAGCGCCTGGCTCGACAAGTCGGGCAACCAGTGGCTCTCGGGCCAGGGCGACCACGGATGGGAGGAAGTGCCCTACTGGCTCCGCGGCTACAGCAGTCTGGCCTTCATCCTGAACGACGACACCATGAAACGCGAGGTGGAGACCTGGATTACGGCGGTGCTGAACAACCAGGCCACGAACGGACGCATCGGCCCCGACGGGTACGACGGCTCCAGCCCCGACCTCTGGGCAAAGATGCCGATGCTCTGGGCCCTGCAGACCTACTACGAGGCTACGGGAAAAGCCCGTGTGCTGTCGGCCATGAGCCGCCACTTCAAGTGGGAACTGACCATCGATGACAGCAAATTCCTGAAAGGACTCTGGCAGGAGAAACGCGGCGGCGACAACCTCTGGAGCGTGCTCTGGCTCTACAACCGCAACGGCGACAAGAACATACTGCCCCTCATCGACAAGCTCCACCGCGCCACCTCCGACTGGACCATGCAGGGCGACCTGCCCAACTACCACGGCGTGAACGTGGCCCAAGGCTTCCGCGAACCCGCCACATATTATATGTATACGGGCGACGAGCAGATGCTCCAGGCCACCTACCGCGCTTTTAATGAAATGCGCCGGCGCTACGGACAGATGCCAGGCGGCATGTATGCAGCCGACGAGAACGCCCGCGCCGGGTACTACGACCCGAGGAACGGAGCCGAGACCTGCGCCATCGTCGAACAGATGGCAAGCGACGAGATTCTGATGGGCATCACGGGCGACATCTTCTGGGCTGACCACTGCGAGAACGTCGCCTTCAATTCCCTGCCAGCCGCACTCATGCCCGACATGCGCTCGCTCCGATACATCACCTCGGCGAACATGACCATCAGCGACGAGAAGAAGCACGGCCCCAGCATCGACAATGACCTGCGCGGCATGCTCTCCATGAGCCCGTTCAGCTCACGCTGCTGCCAGCACAACCACGGCATGGGCTGGCCCTACTTCGCCGAACACCTCGTCATGGCAACAGCCGACGGCGGACTGGCTACAATGCTCTATGCTGCCAACCAGACGACGGCCCTCGTGGGCGAAGGCGTCTCTGTCCGCATGGAGGAAACCACCAACTATCCCTTCGACGAAGCAATCCAGCTCACCCTCCATCCCGAACAGAACGTCACCTTCCCCCTCTACCTGCGCATCCCCGCCTGGGCAGAAGGAGCATCGGTCAGCGTGAACGGTCAGGACCAGGGCATCGCCGAGGCCGCCGGACGCTACGTCCGCATCGAGCGCGAGTGGCAGGAAGGCGACATCGTCTCCCTCAGCCTGCCCATGAAGGTGCGCTCCAACGTCTGGCAGCAGAACAAGTCGTGCGTCAGCATCGACTACGGCCCCCTCACCCTTTCGCTCAAGATAGACGAGGAATACGAACAGCACGACAGCCGCGACCCGGAGTTCGTGCAGGACGACTCCCACTGGCAGGAGGGCGTCGACGCCTCGCTGTGGCCCTGCTACGTGCTGCGAGCGAAGAGCAACTGGAACTACGG
The DNA here is from genome assembly GCA_905235325.1 of uncultured Prevotella sp. Classification (GTDB taxonomy): domain Bacteria; phylum Bacteroidota; class Bacteroidia; order Bacteroidales; family Bacteroidaceae; genus Prevotella. The sequence continues at coordinate 2,713 of CAJOLE010000117.1, forward strand.
CCTGGTGGTCGACGAAAAGAACCTCCCCGTCGAGTTCAGCGTCCTCCGCAAGCCCTACCCCGAGAACGACCAGCCCTTCACCCTCGAGAACGTACCCCTGGAGTTCACCGCCATCGGTCGGCAGATACCCACGTGGAAGTTCGACGCCACAGGCATGACCGACTTCCTGCCCACGAAATGGGCCACCCGCGCCAACACCACGACCCCCATCACCCTCGTCCCGATGGGAGCCGCCCGCCTGCGCATCGCGGCCTTCCCCAGGGAGAAAGAGTGACTCCGGCACAACAAGACCGAAAAAGCCACGGCCACCTTTGTGCCATGCCTGCCTATACGTCATTTAATTGACAACCATGAGATATTCGGCACTGAACAACAAGTGGATGCGTGCGGCAGTCCCTGCCCTGCTCATCCACGCCTGCATCGGCAGCGTCTACTGCTGGTCGCTGCTGAAAGGAGACATCGCCACAGCCGTGGGCTGCCCGGTGGGTGAAATAGAGTTTGCCTTCTCGCTGGCCATCTTCTTCCTCGGCATGTCGGCAGCCTTCGGCGGACGTTTCGTCGAGAAGAACGTCACGGCAGCTTCCGTAGTCTCCTGCACCTGCTTCAGCTCCGGACTGCTGCTCACGGTGCTCTCCATCTATTGGAAATGGGAACTGGGCATCATGCTCAGCTACGGCTGTCTGATGGGCGTCGGGCTCGGCATCGGCTATCTGGCTCCGGTCAAGACGCTGATGCTCTGGTTCAAGGAGCACAAGGGACTGGCTACCGGCATTGCCATCAGCGGATTCGGCCTCTCGAAGGTCATCTTCTCGCCCTACATCGAATGGTGCAGCGGACTGTATGGCGTACAGACCACCCTCGCCACAATGTCCGTCATCAGCATCTTCTCCATGCTCACGGCCGCCTGGCTCATCAAGAAGCCGTCCGACTGGGTGGAGCCAAAGGTGAAGTGGAAGGCACAGGACTACCTCCATGTGCTGCGCAACGGCACCTTCCTGAAGATCTGGTTCGTCTTCTACCTGAACATCACGTGCGGCCTGGCACTGATTGCCTTCGAAAAGAACATTGCCCTCTGCGTGGGCATCGCTGCCGTCGGGCTCCTGTCGTCCGTGACGGCCTTCTTCAACACGGCAGGACGCTTCGGCTACTCCACTGTGTCGGACTACACAGAGAACAAGCAGACCATCTACAAGATTCTGCTCCTCTCGTCGGTAATCGTCATGCTGGGCGGCAGCGTGCTGGGCGGCAGCGCAGTCGTCGTGGTACTGATGCTGTGCGTGGTCAACGCAGGCTACGGCGGCGGCTTCTCCACCTTGCCTACGCTCCTGCAGAGCAAGTTCGGCATGGAGAAGATAAGCACCATCCACGGACTGGCACTCAGCGCATGGGCATGGGCCGGACTGAGCGGCAACCAGCTCTCCAACCTTATCATAAACCGCTGGGGCATGCCTTACGAAGTCCTCTACGGCGTGCTGGCCGCACTCTACTTCGTGGCTCTGCTCCTCACATTCTCCATCCCCAGGAACAAAGAACTCATTGACTACGGAGAGGAACAGCAGACACTGTCCAAGATCGACCCGTCGTTCATATCCTGAAGCGACGCAGCCCCATGAAACTAAGGACTAACCTTTGCCTATGAAATTGAGACAAACGAATTGTAACTTCCAAATAACAAGGTTCAAACGAGAATGCTAATTGAGAAGATAAAACTTGCCTTGCAGAAACGGACAGGAATTGCTCAGCAGAAGAAATGTCACGCCACGTGGGTTGCAAAAGGCTATCGTAAGGAGCCAAAAGTGACGTTTATCCTACAATCGCACAACAAGAGTCTGCAAATATGTCATGTGCTACCCAAATTACGGCAGTACGAGGATGCGGAGATTATTGTCATTGATGACGGCTCATTGCCAGAGCATACCGCCCGACTTGTGGCAGCATTGACAGGGACTAACGAGTTCCTGCTGCGAGCCAACGACCTGTTTGAGAACGTAACCTATGACAAGGCAATCCGTCTTGCCAACGGCCGGTACGTAGCCCTGATGCAGGACGATGACGACTTTGATGGTGTCGATTGGGTGGAGCGTGCAGTTGCCCTCTTCTCTCAACACCCCGATATGGTTATCCTCGGCGGTAAAAGCGGGTTAGAACTGGTATTCGATGCCGAACGTCAGTGGGCGCACGGAGGCTCATCGCAAGCTGTTGGCGACTTCTGCTTCGTCACTGCGGTCAACCGCGCTCCAATGTGGATTGACCGTAATCTTTTCAAACGCCATCTGTGTCACATCAACTTCAGTTTCGCACCGTTTCAGTTCGATGACTACGAACTTTGCGCCCATGCCTGGCTTACAGGTCTGAAGGTTGGCTGGTACGATGCCGGATTCCATAGTCTCACAGCTGGCGGCATGCGTCTTTATAACAATGAGTTTACCCGTGAACAGAGCGAACGCAACGGCCGATTATTATACAATATGTATGCCGACAGGCAGGATGAACTGCGAAAAAGGGTTTCCTTAGCTGCTCAGAACAAAGATTTAGATTAATCTACTAAGCAATATCCCAGTAAAAGTTTTGCTGTTTCGGCAGAAATCGTTATCTTTGCGGAAAAATTGTCAAGTATGGGATATTATATTAATGTAGGCAATGACGGATTCCAGAGTGCGCGGAACAGTGAGTACGTTGACAAGTCTGGCCTGATAAGTATTGTAAACAGTACGTTGTTTACTGAGCGTCGGTTCAGTTGCATATCACGCTGCCGCCGCTTCGGCAAGTCGATGGCGGCGAAGATGCTGTGCGCCTACTACGACCAGTCGTGCGACTCGAGGGACTTGTTTGCGGATTTGCAGATAGCAAGCGACCCCTCGTTTGAGAAGCATCTGAACAAGTATCCCGTCATCTATCTCGACATGACGAGCTTTGTGTCGCGCTTTAAGACGGATGATATTGTAGAGAAGATGGATGCAGAGCTACGGGCAGACATCGGGCGGGCCTTTCCTAAAGTCCAGCAGGAAGAGGGTGATGACCTGATGGCCCTGCTTATCCGGATAGCGATTGAACGCGGGCAGCAGTTCATCTTCATCATCGACGAGTGGGATG
>CAJOLE010000118.1 GCA_905235325.1 uncultured Prevotella sp.
CTACAGTGGCTCCGAGTATCCGCCCTACAAGGGTTTCCTGAACGTGGGCGACATCCACAGCTGTGAGCCGTGGCTCTATAGCGAGTGTCTGCAAAAGAACATCGCGGAACGGGCTAAGGCATGGCGGAAGCTTCATTAGTCCACCGTCGCCCGCATTGCCGCAAATCTGAATAGCTGCCGCTTGCCACAGCAAGAAATTTCAGTACACTACTCTACATAGGGAAAGCTTGCCGACACCCCCCGGGGAGTTTTCCCCGCGTCGGGAAAGTCTGCCGACACCCCCCGGCGGGAGGATGCATACCGACGGGGAGTTGGCTATTCCTCACGGACGGGGCGAACCGAGCAGCCGGCGGAGCGGCCTATGTAGTCGTACATGTCCGCATTGCCTGAGTAGAATCTCAACTTCCACGCGTATTTCGGGGTGCTCTCGACGAGCGATGATGACAAGTAGTAGCCGTATGACCCCTCACTGTACCAGCCCCAAGAGAAGCGGTACCCGGCAGCGGGCAGGAAAATGGTGTTCCCATTGCCTGTGAACGTATAGCCGGCGACACCTGAACTGTTATAATTAGCAACCCATCCCTTGGTCAAGGCTAACAATGCCTCAAACTCCACCTTCGTCGGCATGCGCCACTTGCCACCCCAGTTGGCACGGGCAGCGTCGTCACCAATGTCCAACTCTGTCTTGTTGTCTGGGGCTTTGTTGGCATCGTCCGTCTTGTCCCACCAATAAGAACTCCGTTGGCTCGTAGGGCAATACTTGGTGAGAGTGGTACTTTTACCCTGGCACCAGGCATAGGTATCCCAATCGTAGTAAGTCTTGGTGTTCGTTCCGCCTTGTGTCCAGCCGCTCGTCTCGCCCCAGGCGAAATAAGTGCCGTAGCCGGTTACTGAGGTGGCACCGACATTCATATTCGCCCAAAGTAGCTTCTTGCCACTACTTCCACCGCCAACGTAGATCCCGAGGTCAACAGCCTGCACACCGGCCGGAGCGTTGTCCATCTCCACCGTCGGCTGGACGGTAGCTGACTCTGTGTCCGTCCACCCGGTGATGGTGGTGGTGGTGCCGATGGCGGCGGCGTTGACGGTGATGTTGAGGGTATAGACCTTACCACTACCGAATGTCTTGCCGACCTTATAGTAAGCTGTACCGCCACTGGTAACGACGGTGAGGAAATTGTTGCTCTCACTCGTGGTCTGAGGGGGTATGAGGGCGGCGCCGTTGTTCGACATCGTGATGTTGCCGGAGCTGCTTAAGGCCCCGAGCGTACCGGTAGAGGCTGTCCAGGCTACAGTACGGCTGATGTTGTTCAGCGTGACGCTGGTGATAGAGCTGATGCCATCGCCGGCTGTGACATTGACGATGAGCTTTGCCATCTTATGGGTGAAAGTCAGCGTAGGAGACGGGGATGCCTTGGTGGCATTCTGCGCAGCAGCATACATTAGGTCGCTGGACTTGTAGTTAGCGTCTGTGGTCTGGGAACTCTTTACAGTGAACGAGGTTGCAGAAGAGGCTGACGAGGGATAATACCCCTTAACGGTAGCTGTTTTACCCGGAGAGATATAAGGCTGTGTGGCAAATCCCGTACCTACCGTATAAGTGGTGGAGGTCAGTGCGGTGCCGCTGCTGTTGACGCTGTTGGTCAGGAGAATGCCCAGCACGTCACCCGTGCTGAACGAATTCAGCAGCGAGGTTCCTGCACGGGTCTCTGCCTCAGCCTCTGTCTCTATCTCTGGCGTCAGCGAGAGTGGCACCAGTCCGTCGTCATGCTGCCAGTCGTCAGCCGAGCAGCCTGCCAGCATGAGCAGGGCTGTACCGAAGATGACAGAATGATTGATTAGTTTCATCTTCAAACATTAAGTTGAACTATATGGTTACGGTGCCGTTAACAGCTGTCTGCGAGCTCCAGTCCGTGATGGAGGTGCTGACGCTGATTCCCACGGCATTGATCTTGATATTATAGGTATAGGCTTTCTTGGCCCCGAATGTGGTAGTCGACGACAGCGAGTAGGTGTAGGTTTTGCTGTTGTAGGTGATTTCTATGAAGGCTGTACCGCTGTTGATTTTCTGGGGCACGATGATGCCTACATGGGAACTGGTCATTGTCGCGCCTGTTATATTGATGTCGGCGGCAGTGCCTGAGGCCGTAATGGTGCCGACAGCACCGTTTGTAATCGTAAATTCGGCCTTCGGCTTGGTGTTCTTAATCTTCACGGCTGTCACGTTCGAACTAATATTATCGTCCGTAATACCGTCCCCTGCCTGCAGATTCACGATGATCTTCGAGAGGGCATGATTGAAAGTCAAGGCATGAGTGCTGCCTTTTGCTTTGTTGGTCAGCTTGGTGGCATACATCAGGTCGTAACTCTGGTAGTTGGCAGCCGTGGTCTGTGTGGCATCGACCGTGAATGATGTCGAACTTGAGCTGATAGTGTTAGGATAATAGGCGCAGATGTCGATGTTCTCGTCCGTGGCGGGATAGTAGAGGCTGCCGGTCAGGGTACCGCTGCCGTTCGTGGTGTAGTTGCCGGTGGTATAGGCAGTTGTCTGCCCGGTCTTGTAGGCTTCCACCTTTATGGACTTGGAAGTGACGAACTGCGTGTTCTGGGCCTCAGCATCAGTCAGGTTGGCACGTGTCGTCTCTGCCTCGACGATGTTGGATGTGAGGCTGATGATGCTGGGTTCCAGATTGTCACTCTCGTCGTTTGAGCAGGCTGCGAATGCTACAGCAGCAACTGCCAAAAGAAAATAATTCTTCTTCATTGTAGTTTTATTGTTGTTAAAGGGTTAATAAAATAAGTTTGCGCTAATAGGATTTCGGATTTTGCGACGCAAAGATACAAAAAAAGCGTGCTCCCGCTATGGGAAGCCCGCCTGTTGAGGGGTCAAAACGGCAAAAAGCACCGTTCATTTCGGCACGGAAGCCTATTTCTGCAGCGATTTGCGGTAGTCGGTGGGCGACATGCCGTGCATATCCTTGCAGAGCCGCTTGAAGGTGGACAGCCCGAGGCCGCAGTCCTGCGCGATGGCTTCGATGGTGTATTCGGGATGCTTGCGCAGCAGTTGCTCGGCCAGCCTCATGCGCTTCTGGTTCAGGTAGTCCTTCAGGTTCTTGCAGCCGCTCTGCTCCTGGATGATGCGGCTGAAGGTGGTGCGGTCGACACCCATCAGGTCTGCCAGCATCTCGCGCGAGAGGTCGCTCTGGGTGTAGAGGCGCCCTTGCTCCACGGTGCGGTCGAAGGCGGCGAAGCGGGTGGTCTCGGTGCTGTCTTGGCCGTCGGTGCCTTCACCGGCGTCCTCAGTCATTGCCGACAGGCTCTTCGCCACGTCAATGATGGCCTTGTTCTTGCGCCGGAGGACATGGCGGGCGTAAAACGCCAAGGCAATGAGTGCCAAAACGGCCAGCACGCTGCCAAGCACGATGACCCACAGGCGCAATTGGCTGATCTGCTCCGTCTTCAGCTGGTTCTGGTAGACGGCCTTCAGTTCCTGGGCGTTGGCATCGGCCTGGCGGGCATTCAGGGTATCCACGATTTCGTAGGCTTGCATCAGGCGGTTGTAGGCACTGTCGTACTGCCCCATCAGGCGATAGGTCTCAGCAAGGTTGTAGCACACCACTCGCTCCGAGGTGCTCCATCGCCCTTTTGTGTCCAGCACATACGGCTCGTAGCGGCTGTAGAGTTCCAGTGCCTCGCGATAGTGACCGCTTTCTAAATAATAAGGATATATTTGTCGCTCCTCAACAATATTGAGACAAGGCAACAGACGCTGCCATTCCCTGTACGCCTGTTCTGCCTCGGCCACGCTGTCCGTCATCAAATAGCAATAGGCACGGAGGGCCAGGGCCATGCGCAGGAATTTCTTTCCCTGTAGCGTGTCTTCAATCTCGGGAACCACTTCGCCAATGGCCTTGGAGTGGGCGATGGACTTGGCATAGTCCTCATCGTCGCTATAGAGGCCCATCAGTACGTATTGGTAGTATGCCAGTGCATTGGCAGCCTCGCTCCCTCCCTCTCCGCTTGCGCCACTGGCCGACCGTCGGGAGTTCCGCTCCTTCCGCAGCTCCTCCATCAGCCTGACTGCCTCCAGCATATATTCATAGCCTTTCTTCCTGTCGCCTGCGTCATGCAGCTGATGGCCTAATGTATTCGCCGCCTCGGCCTCCGCATACTTGTCACCGGCATCGTGCGCCTCCTTCATCTGGGTGAGCAGCAGTTCCCTTGCTTCGGTGTATTCGCCCATCGCCGTGTGACAGTCGATGATGTCCTGCCGCAGTGTCAGCCGTCCCTCGGCATCAGCCTTGTCCATCGCCTGCTCATAGAGCTTCAGTGCCTCTTCGAACTGCAGGCTGTTGTACAGCTCGTTGGCCTGATTGCGCGGTTCCTGCCAACCGTCATCATTGCCTCCCTCACTGCAAGCAGTCAGGGTCAGCACAGCACATAATATATAAAGGTACAGGAGTAACTTGACGACCTGCACCGTCGGTTTCTGATACGGTTCCTTTTTCATTTTTTTCTACTGACCTTTATTCGTTTCGGATTTAGCGACGCGAAGATATTAAAAAAAACGGGGTTCCGTCATGGGGAACTCGCCTGTTGTAGGTTCAAAACGGCAAAAAGCACCGTTCATTTTGGCAAAAAAGCCTTTTCGGGCACCGCACGGGCAAGGGGCGCAATTCCACATAGCGCCTATATTTTATACCGCCAGCCCAGCAGGGCGAGCCATACGACGACGAGGACTCCGGGAACGGCCAGCAGCGACATGTCGAGCACGCCGCCGAAGAAGCTGAACACGGCGAGCCACGAGGCGATGAAGAAGCCCAGATACTTTAGCAGGCGGTCGCGGCAGAACATGCAGACCACCGTGATCCAGATGCCGCAGAGCACATGACCGCCCAGACGGACGGGGAAGGCCGTCGCGTCGGGCACGTTGCAGAGCGTCATGATGCCGCAGGCCACATCGAGCGCTATCCAGCCGTAGCCCGCAGCCTTGGCCCACGACGGAGCCTTGAGCCGCGCGATGATGGCGAGGATGATGAGGTGATACACCACGCCGATGGCGCCGTTCACCTTCGTACCGTTCAGCAGGATGATGAACACGAACATCACGGCGGGTATCACGCCCAGCACCTTCAGCGAGAGATATTCCTTGTCCATCTGGAAACGGCGACCCTTCCAGTCAATCACGATGACGGCAGCCAGCACGACCGCCGTCACGATAGCGAAAAGTGTCAATGGTTCCATAAGTAATTCCATAGGTAATCATGTCAGTTACTTGAAGCCGACGAAGCGACCGCCGGAGTAGTGCATCTTAGGCAGCACACCGCCGCGCACACGGCCTGGGGCGAAGAGTTCGCTGATGGCCTGCATCTCCTCGTCGGTGAGGGTGATGTCAAGGGCGCGCAGCGAGTCGGTGAGGTGGTCGGGATGGGTGGTGCCGACGATGGCGAGCATGTCGGGATTCTTCTGCAGCACCCATGCGATGGCGAGGTTGCTGGTGGAGCAGCCCTTGCCGTCGGCTATCGCCTTCAGCTGGCTGACGATGGCGCGGTTGGGCTCGATGTCCTCGGGCTTATACAGGAAGGGCAGGATGCTCGGTGTGCGCTCGCCGGTGGCGAAGGCATCGGTCAGCAGACCGTGACCTAACAGACCGTAGGCAATGACGGGGATGCCCAGTTCGCGACAGGTGGGCAGGTCCTCCGCCTCCATCTGTCGGCTGAGCAACGAGTATTCCTTCTCGAAGTATTTGATGGACATATCGCGTTGCCAC